>DBGBSM010000050.1:0-2647 GCA_048468815.1 Parabacteroides sp. | reverse complement strand
GAGTCGACTACATCGGGTTAGGGCCGTTCCGGTTCACTCATACCAAGAAGAACCTCAGCCCCATCATCGGGCTCGAAGGATACCGCCGCATTATGCGGCAATGTGCCGCTGCCGGCCTCCGCATCCCGCTGGTGGCTATCGGCGGCATCACCATCGAAGATATTCCGCCCTTGCTGGCGGCCGGCGTACCGGGCGTAGCTCTGTCGTCGACCATCCTGCAAGCTGCCGACCCCGTAGCGGAAACCCGGCGAATCATGAAGTTATTATCAGTTTAAACTAATTCTATACAATATGGCTACAAAGAAAGGCATGCGAATCGTTTATCCCAATTCGGAAAAGATATACATCCCCGGCGAAATCAACAAGATTCAGGTGGGGATGCGAAAAATCAAGTTGCTGGATACGGTAACGGTAGACGGCGCCGGCGAAAAAACGGTAAAAAAGAACAACCCGGTTATCGTGTACGACACCAGCGGCCCCTACTCCGACCCGAAGTACACCGTGAACCTGCGCGAAGGGTTGCCCCGCATCCGCGAAGAGTGGTATGCGCGCCGGAAAGACCTGCAACAACTGGATGCGCTTACGTCCGAGTACGGGCGTGCTCGCCTGGCCGACAAAAGCCTCGACGAAATCCGTTTTCCGCACCGTCATCTTCCCCTACGGGCGAAAGAGGGGAAAAACATCACCCAGATGTATTATGCCAAGAAGCGCATCGTTACGCCGGAAATGGAGTACGTAGCCATCCGCGAAAACCAGCAAATCGAAGCGTTGGGACTGAAGTCGTATATTACGCCCGAGTTCGTGCGGAAAGAAGTGGCCGCCGGGCGGGCGATTATCCCGGCCAACATCAACCATCCGGAAGCCGAGCCGATGATTATCGGCAAGAAGTTCCTGGTGAAAATCAATACGAACATCGGCAACTCGGCGCTTTCGTCGGGTATCGAGGAAGAAATAGAAAAAGCGGTATGGAGCTGCAAGTGGGGCGGCGATACGTTGATGGACTTATCCACCGGCGCCAACATTCATGAAACGCGCGAGTGGATTATCCGGAACTGTCCGGTGCCGATGGGCACCGTGCCCATCTACCAGGCGCTCGAAAAAGTAGACGGGCATGTGGAAGACCTGTCGTGGGAGATTTACCGCGATACGCTTATCGAACAGGCCGAGCAAGGGGTGGACTACTTTACCATGCACGCCGGCTTGCTGAACAAGCACGTGGATTTGGCGCTCAACCGGCTAACCGGTATCGTTTCGCGCGGAGGCTCCATTATGAGCCAGTGGATGAAGATTCACGGGGAAGAAAACTTCCTGTACACCCACTTCAACGAGATTTGCGAGATTCTGAAAACGTACGACGTGGCCGTTTCGCTGGGCGACGGCCTGCGTCCGGGCTCTGTTTACGATGCCAACGACACGGCGCAATTCGCCGAGTTGTATACGTTGGGCGAGCTTACCAAGAAGGCTTGGGACCAATTCGTACAGGTGATTATCGAAGGGCCGGGACATGTACCCATGAACAAAATCAAAGAAAACATGACGGAACAGCAATATGCCTGCCACGGCGCTCCTTTTTATACGCTCGGCCCGCTTACCACCGACATCGCTCCGGGGTACGACCACATCACTTCGGCCATCGGAGCTGCCCAAATCGCCTGGCACGGCACGGCGATGATTTGCTACGTTACGCCGAAAGAGCACTTGGGCTTGCCCGACAAGGAAGACGTGCGCAACGGGGTGGTGGCTTACAAAATCGCCGCGCATGCCGCCGACCTGGCCAAAGGCCACCCGGGCGCCCAGGTGCGCGACAACGCCTTGAGCAAAGCCCGCTTCGAGTTCCGCTGGAAAGACCAGTTCAACCTGGCCCTCGACCCGGAACGCGCCTTGCAATATTATAAGGAGAGCCGGGTAGACGACGGCGAATATTGCACGATGTGCGGCCCCAACTTCTGCGCGATGCGTATCAGCAACGACTTGAAAAAGAAAGACTGCAAGGAAAAGTAACGCGGTA
Organism: Parabacteroides sp.; assembly: GCA_048468815.1. Taxonomy (GTDB): domain Bacteria; phylum Bacteroidota; class Bacteroidia; order Bacteroidales; family Tannerellaceae; genus Parabacteroides_B. The sequence continues at coordinate 639 of DBGBSM010000050.1, read as the reverse complement.
AAACGGTTACGCGGCGCTTTTACGAAAGGGGCCGGTAAGTATACGATTAAGGGAACAACCGGAATATCGTACTTGCCGGCCTCTTCTTTTTGCTTCTTCCCTCCGCTTCCAACATCTTTTACGCTATTTAAACAAACTGTCAAATTATCAGCTTTTCTATGCTTATTTGTTCCATTTGCTTGCCCGAACCGTTTCTCATTCTCAAAATAACAGTATTCTCCGGATAAAGTGCAACACACTCCCTTACTCCGGCGCCACCGCACGCTTTCACTCACGTAAACAAAACTTTAACTTATCTTTTTATATAAGCGTCTGTTAATACAAACTAAAATCGACCGACCATCATGAACCGACGCTTCCTTACCAGGCTGCCATCTCCGCGCAGCACAACCGAATCACGCTGTTTCCCGCTCAGAAGTACATAGCAAAACGGATTTCAAAAGAAAATAAAACACAGAGACACGGAGACACAGAGAAGAATAAAACAAGAAAAAGAATGCAAAGAGAGAAAAAAAGCACCGGCCTCTTCGTATGGGACCCCGGGGCCTCAGCGAGAGAGCGTAAAAAAAATGGCATGGAGCGAACGCCCGGAAGGGGGTGTTGTTTGAGCGAAGCGAGTTTCACCCCCTTCAGTGAACG
>DBGBSM010000049.1:0-5227 GCA_048468815.1 Parabacteroides sp. | reverse complement strand
GTCGAATACAAAGACGAGTTGAAGAAACACCTCGACCTGTTGCGCACCTTCGAGATTGCCGACACCTGGAGCTGCGAGGAAATTACCATCGGCAAATGGGACGAGCAAATACAAAAAGAACTGGAAGAAAGCGATTTGATTATCTATATGTTATCGGCCGGCTTTTTCTCGTCCAAATACATCCTCGAGAAAGAAGTGCAGAAAGGCATGGACAACCTGCTGGGGAAACCCGGTAAAAAAGCGCTTTGCGTGGTAGTAAGCGCCTTTGCCGGACTCGACAAACTGAAAGCGGCTGTAAACGGAAAGGAAAGTTCGCCCTTGCAGGATGCCGTATTTCAATTGGCCGAAATGCAATACCTGCCGTATTGCAAAGTAAAAAACGAAGTTACCGGAAACATGGAAGAGAAAATCGTACCGTTGAAAAAATACCCCGATATAGACGATGCGCTGGCACAAATCTGCGAAAAAGTTCTGGAAGTTCTGAAATAGGAATGTTCTTTTTGCTATTTTTGCCTCTGCTTCCGGTTTGCACTACTTCGGAGTGTAAGGATGAAGCGATACCGAAAAAACGAAATAAAAACGATGCGATTAAACAGGATAAAGAAAACCTTATTCCTTTTGTGCGGAATAACGATGACAGGAATTATGGCACAGGCACAAGATAAACCGGTTTTATTGTTCCCACAGGGAGCACCCGGCGAAACGACGGTTCTTACCGAAAAAGCTTCGAGCGAAGGTAATCCGGTAGGCGGTGCCACCGTATTGCGTATCACGGACGTAAGCGCACCTGCTATCACGGTATATCAGGCTCCCGACGAGGTGGCCAGCGGTGCTGCTGTAATCGTTTGCCCCGGAGGCGGCTACAATATATTAGCCTATGACTTGGAAGGTACCGAAATATGCCAATGGCTGAATGAAATGGGCGTTACCGCCGTACTGCTGAAATACCGGGTGCCGCGCCGCACCGGAAAAGCAAAACACGAAGCGCCTTTGCAAGACCTCCAGCGGGCTATCGGATATGTACGCGCTCATGCCGACGAGCTGAACATCGACCCGGCCCGTATCGGAGTGTTGGGTTTCTCGGCCGGCGCCCACCTGGCAGCTATGGCAAGTACGCATTTTAACGAACGTACCTATCCGGTAGTCGACGCAGCCGACCAGGTAAGTTGCCGTCCTGATTTTTGCGTGTTGGTTTATCCGGCTTACCTGAGCGGCGACAACTTCCGGGTTGCTCCCGAGCTGAACGTAAACGCATCGGTTCCTCCTACCCTGATTATTCAGGCCGAAGACGATAAGCCACATATCGACAGCAGCCTTTTTTATTATTACGCCCTGAAAGAAGCGGGCGTTCCCGCCGCCATGCACTTGTACCCTACCGGCGGCCACGGTTACGGATTGCGGGATACGCAATGCGCCGTTAACGAATGGCCTTACCGGGTGGAGGACTGGCTGAATAATCTGGGAATTATCGAATTATCGGCAGGAGAATAAAAAGGCGGCGGGATAAAAAAGTATATCTTTTTGCCAAATCCGGAATTATTTCGTATCTTTGTTCCGAAGAATGAAACGAAGATAAGCTGCACCTCAGCGTAACCAAGTAAACTTGCTTCTGCGTTCTGTTTGCATTATCTTTGTTTCGAAGAATGAAAACGAAGATAGGCTGCATTTCGGCAGAACTCAAGCAGAGCTTTCCTTCTGCACTCGGTTTGCGCCACTTATCTTCGAAAAGAGATTGCACAATCATGGGGCTGACCGGTTTTGACAGCGGGCAGAAGTGGTTTGTAAGCATGTAGTGCGTTGTTGGCTGGCACTTTAATCTCGGACAACAAAAATTTAACTGGCGAAAACAATTACGCTCTCGCTGCTTAATCGAAGTATAGTAGATTCAAGCTTTATTCTTGCAACAGTTGCAGGAACGGGATATCACCCAGATGCTGTGGCTTCGAAGCTATCTGATACGGTGGTACAGCAATATCGGAGATAGCAGGATATTTTCCCTGGGTATTCTGTGAAAATTTAAGGGATAAGGGTCTGGTTGGTGGCTTCGGTCTTGCCTTTCCCCGACAACTTAAGCGAAGATAAACATGTAGAAAGCAAATTAGTTCCTCGTTTGGACGAGAGTTCGAATCTCTCCAGCTCCACTCTCGAAGAAGGCCTGTTTAACACACAAACGTTAAACGGGCTTTTTTATGCCTGCTCGGCGGAAAATAGAGACGCCTACGAATTAATCGGCTTTCTTAAACAGGAAGGAAAATTCATGCCGGCCGAGGATGGTTTTACAGTGGATGTCACTCAGGTTTGCAATCATTGACCCTGCCGGCCGATTGTACAAATAATAAAGCCGCTCGACCGGTGAAATCGGATATTTTTAGGTAACTTTGCACTCGTAACGAGTTAAATAGACTTATGAAAAAGTACATGTCGGATTTGAAGGTCGTAGCGAACGAACGCCTTCATCAAAATTACTGCCTGCTTAAACTTACCAGGGAACAACCGTTGCCGGAAATGCTACCGGGCCAGTTCGTACAGGTAAAAGTAGACGGCTCGCCTTCTACCTTCCTGCGCCGTCCTATCTCGATCAATTTCGTAGACAGGGATAAAAACGAACTCTGGCTCCTGATTCAAACGGTGGGCGACGGAACGCGACGGATGGCCGAATACCGGCCGGGCGATACGATGAACCTTATTTTCCCCCTCGGCAACACCTTTACCATTCCCCCTGCCGGCGAAGAACGTAAAAAATTATTGCTTATCGGAGGTGGCGTGGGAACCGCTCCGATGCTTTTTCTGGGAGCATGGCTGAAAGAATCCGGATTCAATCCGGTTTTCCTGCTGGGTGCGCGTTCCGAGAAGGATATTCTTCAATTAGACCGGTTTCAACAATACGGCAAAGTGTATATCACCACTGAAGACGGTTCGCTCGGTGAAAAAGGATATGTAACGAATCACTCCATCCTCGAAAACAGCCGGTTCGACCATATTTATACTTGCGGACCCAAACCGATGATGATGGCAGTGGCGCGTTACGCCGGCCAACACGGAATACCGTGTGAAGTGTCGCTCGAAAATACGATGGCATGCGGAATAGGCGCTTGCCTGTGTTGCGTTGAAAAAACGCGCGAAGGACATGTATGTGTATGTACGGAAGGACCTGTTTTTAATACCGATAAGTTAACATGGCTGAGCTAAAAGTAAATATAGGAAAATTACAGTTGAAAAATCCTGTAATGACTGCATCCGGTACTTTCGGATACGGAATCGAATTTGCCGATTTTATGGATTTATCGAAAATCGGCGCAGTGATAGTGAAAGGAACTACCTTTCCGGCACGCGAAGGAAATCCGTATCCGCGGATGGCCGAAACGCCGGCCGGGATGCTGAACGCGGTAGGGTTGCAAAATAAAGGGCCCGAGTATTTCGCCGAGCATATTTATCCCGGAATAAAAGACATCGACACCCACATGATTGTGAATGTGAGCGGTTCGACTGTGGAGAATTACGTAGCGTGCGCCGAAAAAATAGCCGCACTCGACCGTATTCCGGCAATCGAACTGAACATTTCGTGTCCGAACGTAAAACAAGGAGGCATGGCTTTCGGCGTAACGTGTAGCGGGGCATCCGAGGTAGTGAAGGCCGTAAGGAAAGTTTATCCCAAAACACTTATAGTCAAACTATCGCCCAACGTTACCGACATCACCGAAATAGCCAAAGCCGTGGAAGCGGAAGGCGCCGATGCGGTTTCTTTAATCAATACGATGCTGGGAATGGCGATAGATGCGGAGAAACGCAAACCCGTACTGTCTACTGTTACGGGCGGCCTTTCGGGCCCCTGTGTTAAGCCGGTAGCGCTGCGAATGGTATGGCAAACGGCAAAGGCCGTACAGATACCGGTAATCGGATTAGGCGGTATTTCTTCGTGGAAAGATGCTGTGGAGTTCATGTTGGCCGGAGCAACCGCCATACAAATCGGTACCTATAATTTCATCGACCCGGCCATATCGGCCAAAGTGGTAGCGGGAATCGATGATTATTGCAACCGGCACGGTTTCGAATCGGTACAAGAACTCACCGGAGCGCTGGAAATATAGCCGGATAAAGTAAATAACACAAAAAAAAGGGCGATCTGAATATGAACAGGTTGCCCTTTCGTATATCCGGAGTACAAAAACAGGTCCTAATTCATTTATAATCTTCCCTTTGTTCCTTTCCTATTTCTCTTTTAGCCTGCCTAAACCGGAGCAAACGTCACACAGTGAAATAATCCAAGTTCTTTTTCTAATCTTTATCGGGAATAATGCCGTTACTCAAGAAAATATAAATACGCATCGAATCGCTGTTCCTGCGCGTCAAAAATCGTTTTTCCTGCCGCACAACAAACGATTTTCAGCGGCATTTCCGGAAATATACCCTACAGATACGGCATGGAACCACATATGAAGAAAACGGGACGAAAGGAAACAGAGCCGCCGAGCGACCAGTTGCTGCGCGCCGGTTTGGATGAAACCGGGAATCGCATAAGCCCGACCTATATCCGTTTTACTACCAGTATCGTAAAACAAGTAGTAATAAATTTCTCCCTGTCATATCAAAACGGGATATCGGGAACGTATTCCTTATCCTTAATTTGAACTACGTGGCAAAGCAAGGATTTTATACAATAAGTAAACGAGGAGTAATGTCGCTTTTCAAGAGAAGTTCGCTCAATCTTTTTGCTTTTTCTCCAAAACAAACGTATCGAACGTATTATCCGAGTAAAAAACCATGATTTTACTGATTGTTTTCGGAGGGCTTTCTTTTAAAATAACTTTCTCTATTTCAGATTGTTTACGTTCGTAAACAGGCGTTTTAACCTCATTTTCCCGGGCATATTCCGGTTTAACCTGTATCGCGGGCCGGTTTACGCCGCTCTCGAGAAATAAAGAAGGCTCCTCATTCGCATTTTCCTCCGTTGTCTTACACATGGTTCCTTTTCCGAATAACAACCACTCGCTATCGATATAAGGATAACGTTCCAGTATTTTCGTTACGACATCCAAGCTCGGATTATTCCGGCCGGAAGCGATATGCGACATAGCGGAACGTTGTATACCGATGGATTCGGCAAAACGAGCCGGCGTAAGCCTTTCTTTTTCTATTATCTGTAAAATTCGATCTTTCATACCGAGCCGTTGATTATTTAACCGGGCGAAAATGACATTCTGTCTTATTTTCTTACACAGCTATATCT
>DBGBSM010000048.1:0-3319 GCA_048468815.1 Parabacteroides sp. | reverse complement strand
TCTATAGAAGGGGCGATGCTGATTACTTTTCCCGGTATTGCCAGACACATACTCGATGATATAACAGTTTTTATCCAGATTGTTTCAAAGATAGTGCAAACCGAGAGCAGAAGCAAAGCCTCTCTTCGATTGTCCCGGGGATACCGCTTATCTTCGTTTTATTCTTTTCTAACAAAGATAAAAATTATAATCGGGAAGAAGCCGGATTCGCCGATAAATAATATCTATCGGCCGCCTGCGAAGGAGCTAAGGAAAAGACTTTATATTTGTAATACGAGCTACGAAAGCATGCCGCTCCCTATTCAACCTTGAAAAGCACCGGTTCTCTTCGTACGGAACTTAGGGAGCTTTAGCGAAAAAACGGAAAGCAACGGAAAAGAGAGGAGCCTGCTGTTACCCGATAAATAGTAATTCGTAGCATGAACGAAAGAGATTGAACAGAAAGCTTATGAAATATAAACTCACGGTATTATGGGTGCAGGGCCTGGTACAAGGCGTCGGCTTCCGGCCGTTCGTGTACCGGGTCGCTACCGAAATGGGCATCCGGGGCGAAGTGGATAACCGGAACGACGGCGTATACATCCGCGCGCAGTTCGCACCCGGGCAGCAGGAACGCTTTCTGGAGCGAATAAGAACGGAACACCCTCCCGTAGCTTCCGTATACCGTATCGTGGAGCTGGAACCCGAAAATGCCGATAGCCCTTTTACCGGCTTTACCATCGTGCCCAGCCGTTCCGGTTCCGATGAAATTACGCAGGTTTCGCCCGACATCGCCGTGTGCGACGCCTGCCTGGCCGACCGCCAAACGCAGCCTCACCGGCTCGGTTATCCGTTTATCAATTGTACGCATTGCGGCCCGCGCTTCACTATCCTCCGCGATTTGCCTTACGACCGGGCGCGTACCACGATGGCCGGTTTTCCGCTTTGCGCGGATTGCGCCCGCGAATACGATACGGTATCCGACCGCCGTTTCCACGCGCAGCCGGTAGCATGCAACCGGTGCGGCCCTGTATATTACGCCGATTGGCAAGGCAAGCGGTGTACCGATTATGCCGTGTTGCTCGCCCTTTCGTGCCGCCTGATTGCCGCGGGCGAGGTGATTGCCGTGAAGGGAATCGGCGGCTACCACCTGGTTTGCAACGCTTCCGACGAAGCGGCCGTGGAACGGTTGAGGCAGGTAAAGTTGCGCGATACCAAACCGTTTGCCGTGATGTTCCGCGACGGACGGACCGTGCGCGAGTATGCGGCTTTGAATGCGGTGGAAGCATCGGAACTGGCCTCGTGGCGCCGTCCTATCGTCTTGCTGGAGCAAGCGGGGCTTTCCCTGGCGCCCTCACTGAATCCCGGGATGCATACGCTCGGGGCGATGTTGCCTTATATGCCGCTTCATTACGATTGGTTCGACCGGTTGCCGTTCCCGGCGCTGGTGATGACCAGCGGAAACCGGAGCGAGTTGCCGGTAGCGATTACGGGTGCCGAAGCCGAAGCCTGGTTCGCCGCCCAGGTGCCGCTGGTGTTGCATCACGACCGGGAAATCTACAACCGGGCCGACGATTCGGTGTTGCAGGTATGCAGCGGCCGTCCCCGGTTGATACGCCGGGCGCGGGGATATGTGCCCGAGCCTTTGTTTGCCGATGAAAACGTAGACGGCATCCTGGCGTTCGGCGCCGAGAAGTCGGGTGCCTTCGCGTTGGGTAAGGCGGATACGGTGTTGCAAAGTCAGTATATCGGCGACCTGAAGAACTGGGAAACGTATGGCTTCTATAAAGAATCGTTGGAGCGGTTCCGGCGGTTGTTCCGTTTCACTCCGCACGTGTTGGCATGCGACTCGCACCCCGATTATTTTTCCTCGCGCGAAGCGGAGAAGCTGGCGCAGGAAGAAGGGGTACCGTTGATGCGGATTCAGCATCACCATGCGCATGCCGCCGCTTGTATGCTCGAATACGGATTGCATGAGCCGGTGGTGGCGTTGGTGATGGACGGTACGGGGCTGGGCGACGACGGCGCGGTATGGGGCGGCGAGTTCCTGTGGTGCGACCGGCAAAGCTATCGCCGGCTGGCTCATTTCGAGTACGTTCCGTTGCCGGGAGGCGATAAAGCTTCGGTAGAGCCGTGGCGTATGGCGGTGGCATATGCCTCGCAATATAACGTGGCTCTTCCGTGCGGATTTGAAGAACGCATCGGCCATGAACGTATCCAGCGGTTGAAACGGTTGATAACGAAGAAGGTCAATACGCCGCTTACGTCGAGTGCCGGCCGGTTGTTCGATGCGGTGGCTTCGCTTACGGGTATTTGCGATGTGGCGTCGCGGCAAGCCGAGGCGGCTGTATTGCTGGAGCAGGCGGCTGCCCGTGAAGAGGCCGAGCCGTATCCGGCGCTACCGGATGTAGGCGGGTCGCTTTCGTTCGGGGCGCTGATAGCGGATGTGTGCCGCGATATGAACGAGGGGGTGTCGGTTACAACGATTGCCGCCCGGTTCCACGGTACGCTGGCGGCGATGCTGAAAGAAAAAACCTGTGCGCTGGTACGGGAAACGGGTGCCGGGTGCGTGGTACTCTCAGGCGGCTGTTTCCAGAATAAGCGGTTGGCGGAAGGTCTGCAACGGTTGCTGGAAAGGGAAGGGCTACGGGTTTACCTGCCTTCGGCCATCCCTTGCAACGACAGCGGCATCGCCGTAGGGCAATTGGCTGTGGCGGCGGAAAGGGTAAGGCAGGAGAAGGTTAAACCGGAATAAATACGTATTTTTGTAGTTATGCATGAGTTGTCGATTGCCGAGGGAATCGTATCGCTGGTAGAGGAACAGGCACGGAATCACGGGGCTGCCGGAATAGAAGAGGTGGAACTGGAAATCGGGCGCCTGTCGGGTGTGGAGCCGCTTGCGCTGGATTTCGCGCTGGAGAGCGCGGTGAAGGGTACGTTATTGGCCGGCGCCCGGCTGGTACGCCGGTATATCCCGGGAGAAGGGAAATGTACGGATTGCGAGGCGGTATTTCCGCTCGACTCGTTGCCGGCTCCGTGCCCGGCATGCGGCTCGTGGTGGGTATCGGTGGTGAGGGGGAAGGAGTTGAGGGTGAAGTCGGTGGTGGTTTCTTTTTAAAAAGAACTCTTGAAGAAAACAGGGCTTTCTTTCCCAAGGGAAAGAAACAAAGGCTTTCTGTGCGAAGGCTGCCTTTACCCTTGACAGGGCGGTTTAGGCCGTTACCACGGCAGGGACTGTTCTCGCTCGCCGCGAGAGGCGGCTGCCGACGGCGCCTACCGGCGGTCTTCATTTCTTTGGCTTGAACCAAAGAAACGAAGCAACGAAAGTTCAAGGGCTACG
>DBGBSM010000047.1:0-5312 GCA_048468815.1 Parabacteroides sp. | reverse complement strand
GAGTAGATGGGATAGCAAACGGAAAGGGCATAAAAACACGAATCCTGAATAATAGAAGGATTAAAAAATCTTCCTATTATTCAGGGTTCGTTTCTTCAATACGATAGCCTCACGGCCCTCCTTGAATATCGCTTGCATTTTAGGGAGATGCAAACTTAGGTTTTTAGGGTAAAAAATTACAAATCACTTCTTTGAATTTCTGATTACAAAGATAACGGGAGAGCTGCGAAATAAACGCGTGCATCCCTCTCAATCGTGCGGGTTATTTCTATCAATCGGGCGAAAAACGGCCTATCGGGTTACTTGGCGTCGTCTAAACAAGCGGAAAACCGGCTATACAACGCAATTTTCAGCACCTCTGACGCACAAAACCGGTTTAACGGCCGCCAAGATTTAGTAAAATAGAAGTCTTTTTCATTTTTGAGCCCGATTTGTATTTTTCCTTGCTGCAAAATAGTTAAATTTGTTGATTCAAATATACTCGTCATGCCCCCAATGAACACGATAAAAAGAGCATTGTTTACCCTCGCCGGCGTAACGGCAGGCAGCGGCACCGCGGCGATGGCCGCAGCGACTACTGCCACAGGCTCTTCCGGCAACCTGATTTTACAGCTAATAGCCGGGACTTTATTCGTAGCCTTTCTTGCAGCCCTGTTCGGGCTCTACCGGATGCGGGCCTATAAACGGGCCTGCGAACAAGCCCGGGAAACGCTGGCCCGAAAAGAAGAGCGGGAAGAACGGTTGCGAATCCAGTTGAAAACCCAAACGGAAACCTACGAACGCCGGCTGGCCGAAACACTCCGGGAAAAGGAGGAAACGCTCGGGCGAATCCGGGCGGAGCAACAGGAAACGGAAAACGAGCTCAACGAGGCCAAGCAACTGCACAGCACGTTTTTTACGTATACGGTACACGAAATGCGTACGCCTTTATCGTTGGTGCTCGGTACGCTCAACTTGTTAACCCAGGATACGCGGCTCGACTCGGAAACCTGCACCCAGCTACTTTCCGCTTATCGAAACGCACTGGCGCTGCAAGACCTGGCCGACCAGCTTATCGATACGCGGCATGCGGCTACGATTTCGAAGCATTTGCGCATCGCCCGGTATAATATCGTCGACATCGCCCGGCAAGTGAGCGATTTATTTATCGACTGGATCGCCATGAACCGGATCGACTTCACGTTATCCGTGCAAAACCCGGAAGTGTGGATCTGGATAGACCGCCGGAAAACGGAATATGCCCTACGGACGCTGCTTTCCAATTCGTTTCAGAATACGTACCTGTACGGCAAAATCTCGGTAGCGATTTCCATTGTGCACGACGAAGAGAAAAAGGGATATTGCACCATTACGGTACAAGACGACGGCCTGAACGAAAACGAAAGTACGCGGCGCGGCCTGAAACAGATCGCCGACATGGCGGAAGACATGGGAGGCAAATTCGAGCACACGGATACGGAACAGGAAGGCCCTACCCAATACATTATATATATACCGCTCGGCAAACAGCACTTGTTAGATAAACCGGTTGAATTCGTAGAGCCGGAAGGCGACCTGGTAAAGCTCAACACGATTCAGAAAGAAGAAATAGCCGACCTGATTCAGATTACTTCCGAAAAAGAACAAACCGGCAAAAAATTGCTGGTGATAGACGACAGCGACCAGATACGCTGGTTCCTGAAGCATGTTTTTACCAACGAGTACCAAATTCTGGAGGCACGCAACGGCGAAGAAGGAATCGCCTGCGCCCAGAAAGAATTGCCGAGCCTGATACTGTGCGATGTGATGATGCCCGGAAAAGACGGATTCGATACCTGCCGGGAGTTGAAAACCAACATGAAAACTTCCCAGATTCCGGTGATTATGCTAACGGCGAAGGTGGAAAGCGAAGACGTGATTACCGGAATAGAGAACGGCGCCGACGATTACATTACCAAACCGTTCTCGGTGGAGGTATTGCGCAGCAAAGTGAAAAACCTGCTGAAACAGCGGGAAAAACTGCAAAAATACTTTACCCGCTCGCTGTTATCGGCCGATTTATCGGGACAGGCAAACACGACGGCCCTGCCGGAGGGGGAAGAAAACCTGTTTATCGGCTCGGTAATCAAATGTATCGAGAAGCACATCAACGACCCGAAGTTCGAAGCCAAGGTGTTGGCCGACGAGTTATGCATGAGCCTTCCTACGCTTTACCGGAAAATCAAGCAGCACTCCGATTGCAGCATCCTGGAGCTTACCCGTACCGTGCGGCTGAAAAAAGCGGCCGAGCTGATTTCCACCCAGTTGTATTCTATCCAGGAAGTATCGGAAATGGTGGGGTTCAACGATGCGGCTACGTTCCGCAAACGGTTTACCGAGCAGTTCGGCGTAACGCCTTCGGGCTACGCGCAAGGAAAGAAAGCCTGAGAAGCGCTTCGTTCGCTCAGGGATTGGTTTGCCTACAGCACCGGCTGCAAAAACGAGGGCGCGGCCTACTTTGTCCACGCCTCCCGGCAACAAAAATTCAGAGCGGCCCCGCACGTGGTACATGCGGGCGCTCGCCTTATTCCTTTCTTTTCTTCGAGAAGCGTTCCATATCCCCTTTACACCGTACCGCTTTTTAACTGTAGAGCGCTTCCTTTATGATTTCGCCTACGGTAGGATGCGGGAAAACGAAAGTTTTCAATTCCTCGGCCGTCAGTTGCTTTTCGATGGCCATGCCGGCAATCACAATCAGTTCCGAAGCCGGATTTCCGAGCAAATGGGCGCCCACGATGCGGTCGTCGGCGGTAAAAAGCAATTTGCATACCCCGCTGCCCATTTCGTTTTCCGCCACGAAGCGACCCGAAAACGACATCGGAAGCTTTTTCACCCGGTACGGTACGCCGGCTTCCTGCAACTGCTCTTCTGTTCGGCCTACGCCGGCAATCTCCGGATTCGTATAAACCACGGCCGGAATCGCCGCATAGCTCATCCCTTTCCCTGCTTTGCCGAGGATATGGTTCACCGCCACCTTCGCCTCGCTTTCGGCCGTATGGGCCAGCAAAGAAAACGCCGTTATATCGCCGCACGCATAAACGTTCGGCACCGACGTTTGCATAAACTCGTTTACGGCTACGCCGTTGCGGAAAGGCTTCAGCTCCAACGTTTCCAGCCCGAAGCCTTTCGTTACCGGCCGGCGCCCTACGCTGAGCAATATTTTCGCGCCGGCAAGCACCTCACGCTCGCCGCCCTTTTCGATAGTCACTTCCGTTCCGTTAACCGAAACCACGCGGTAACCTATATAAAAACGGATTCCCTTTTTCGCGTATTCTTCGCGCAACAAAGCGCTCAGTTCCTTATCCATGCCGCCCAGAATCTCGTCGGTCATTTCCACCACGTGTACGGCTACGCCCAGGCTGTTGAAGAAAGAAGCGAATTCCATCCCGATTACGCCCCCGCCGATGACGATTAACGACTCCGGCAGTTCCTTCGAAAGAAGCGCTTCGCGGCTCGTCCAATAATCGCTTCCCGCCAAGCCGGGAATCGGCGGAACGCTGGCTTCCGACCCGGTGGCCACGATCAGGTTCTTAGCCTCGTACGAGTCGTCGCCGCAGGCAATCGCCACCGTTCCGTCGGGTTTCCGCTCCCGGATTTCCGCAGCGCCGGAAACGCAAACCACTCCGTGTTCGGCCAGCCGCATCTTAATGCCGGCGCCTAACTTTCTCACCACTTTGGTTTTCCGGGCGATTATCTTTCCCAAATCCACCGAAGGATTATCGGCTTTTACAGCATATTTGGACGCGTGTTTTACGGTATCGAACACTTTCGCGGCATACAAAAGCGTTTTCGTGGGCACGCATCCTTCGTTGAGGCAAACGCCGCCCAGGGCGTTTTTTTCGAAAAGAACCACGGTCAATCCTCCGGCTGCCGCCCTTTCGGCTGCCGTATAACCGGCCGGACCGCCGCCGATTACAGCTACATCGTACATCATGTTTCGTTTATTTGTCGGTTTTACATCGCAAAGTAAGGAGTTTCTCTTTACAGACGCACAATATTAGCCATTTTCGGAGGATTCGCAAAAGATTTGCGCCGGATAGTTCGTAATCCGGCCGGAAATAAATATTTTTGTAACCGGATATACCTAAACACAAATAATTCAACGCAATATGAAAAATCCGGCTTGCCTTTTACTTGCCTGTTTCGCTTTCGCCGCCTGCCAGCAGAAATCCGACGGATACCGCATCGACGGAAAAGCGCCCGGCTTTCCTGACGGCACGGTTTACCTGCAATCGTTCCGGAACAAGATGTTTACCACAGTCGATTCCGTTCCGCTTACCGGCGGACAATTCCGGTTTACCGGGAAGGTGGAGATGCCGCAGCTGTATGCAATCACCACCGGCGGCATGAGCCGTCCGCTCCAGTTATTTATCGAAAACGCCCCGATGGAAGTGACCCTGCAAGCCGGCGGAGAAAAAATAGAAGTGAAAAATTCGCCCCTGAACCAGCTCTTTTTACAAAACCGGGAAGCCGTAACGGAAGACGGATATAACATCGATAGCCTGGTAAGCCTGTACCCCGCTTCGCCGGCGAGCGCCTTTTTCCTGTACCGGTACTTTACGTACCAATTGCCGTTAGACCGGCTGAAAGCGGTACGGGCCAAGCTGGCGCCGGAGCTGGACGGGCTGGTATACGTAACCGACCTGGATACGATTATCGGCACGCTGGAGAAAGTGCAAACCGGTTGCCCGGCTCCCGGCTTTACGTTACCCGATACGGATGGTAACGCCGTTTCGCTCTCTTCCTTCGCGGGCAAGTATGTGTTGCTCGATTTCTGGGCTTCGTGGTGCCCGTATTGCCGGAAAGAAAACCCGAACCTGGTGGCCGCCTACGAGAAGTTCAAAGACAAAAACTTTACCGTACTGGGCATTTCGCTGGATAGCCGGAAAGAACCGTGGCTGAAGGCCATCGAACACGACGGGCTGGCCTGGACGAACGTTTCCGACCTACAGTACTGGGATGCGGCGGTTCCCGCCTCATACGGCGTACGGGGCATTCCGGCGAACGTTCTCGTAAGCCCCGACGGAATCATCGTGGCGAAAGATTTGAAAGGACAAGCGCTGCACGACAAGCTGGAAGAGTTGCTGCGGTAAGTTCGCACCGAGTAAAACACATCGGATAAAGCCCGGAACGGCTGGATACGCGGCACAAACCGAATTGAAATTGCTTCGGTTAAAAGCACAACGAGCGAACTAAATTCCTACTTTTGTACACACAAGAAACGAAGACAGGGGGTACCCGGAAAACAACCGGCCGGAGCTTGTTTCTGTATCCGGCTCGGCACGGTCTTCGTA
>DBGBSM010000046.1:0-5030 GCA_048468815.1 Parabacteroides sp. | reverse complement strand
CTTTGTAGACAGAAAGTAATGATCTAAAAACAAATAAGTATCATGAGCAACAAGCGTGTTTTAATGCTGGCCGCGGCTTTCGGCTTCGGCCTGTTGACCAATGCCGTATCGGCTGCCGCCCATACGGACAAATTCGACCCTGTGGAATATGTGAATCCGTTAATCGGTACGCAGTCCACCTATGAATTATCTACCGGAAATACCTATCCGGCCATCGCCCGCCCCTGGGGAATGAACTTCTGGATGCCCCAGACTGGAAAAATGGGCGACGGTTGGGCTTATGTATATACAGCCGATAAAATCCGGGGTTTCAAGCAAACCCACCAGCCCAGTCCGTGGATTAACGATTACGGACAGTTCGCTATCATGCCTGTTACCGGACAACCGCAGTTCGACGAAGACAAGCGGGCGAGCTGGTTTTCGCATAAGGCCGAAGTGGCGAAACCTTACTATTATAAGGTTTACCTGGCCGACCACGACGTGGTAACCGAAATCGCTCCCACCGAGCGGGCGGCCATGTTCCGTTTTACCTTTCCCGAAACCGACAGTTCGTTCGTGGTAATCGACGCTTTCGATAAAGGTTCGTACGTGAAGATTATTCCCGAAGAAAACAAAATCGTGGGATATACTACCCGCAACAGCGGCGGCGTACCCGATAACTTCAAAAATTATTTCGTAGTAGAGTTCGACAAGCCGTTTACGTACCAGCATACCTTTGCCGGCGGAGAACTGAAAAACGAAAAAGAACAACAGGCCGACCATGTGGGCGCGGTTATCGGTTTCAAAACCGGCAAGGGCGAAAAAGTACACGCCCGCGTAGCCTCGTCGTTTATCAGTCCCGAGCAAGCCGAAACCAACCTGAAGGAATTGGGACGGGATAGCTTCGATACGGTGGCGGCCAAAGGAAAAAGCGCCTGGAACGATGTGCTCGACAAAATCGAAGTGGAGGGCGGCTCGTTAGACCAGTACCGCACTTTTTACTCGTCGATGTACCGCTCGTTGCTGTTCCCGCGTAAGTTTTACGAAATCGACGCCGACGGGAATATCGTGCATTACAGCCCGTACAACGGCGAAGTGCTGCCCGGCTATATGTACACCGACACCGGTTTCTGGGATACGTTCCGCGCTTTGTTCCCGTTCCTGAATATGATGTTCCCTTCGGTAAACAAGGAAATGCAGGAAGGGCTTATCAATACGTACAAGGAAAGCGGCTTTTTCCCCGAATGGGCAAGCCCCGGGCACCGCGGATGCATGGTAGGTAACAATTCCGCTTCTATCCTGGCCGACGCTTACCTGAAAGGGGTGAAGGTCGACGATGTGAAAACGTTGTACGAAGGAATCGTTCACGGCACGAACAACGTGCATCCCGAAGTTTCCTCTACCGGACGGTTGGGACACGAGTACTACAATAAGCTGGGCTATGTGCCTTACGACGTGAAGATTAACGAGAATGCCGCCCGCACGCTCGAGTATGCGTACGACGACTGGTGCATTTATCAACTGGCGAAGGCGTTGAACCGTCCGAAGAAAGAACAGGAGTTGTATGCCAAAAGGGCCATGAATTACAAAAACCTGTTCGATCCGGAATCCAAGCTGATGCGCGGACGTAACCAGGACGGTACGTTCCAGTCGCCTTTCTCGCCGTTGAAGTGGGGCGACGCTTTCACCGAAGGCAACAGTTGGCACTATACCTGGTCGGTGTTCCACGACCCGCAGGGATTGATCGACCTGATGGGCGGACGGGAAGAGTTCGTTACGATGCTCGACTCGGTGTTCAGCGTGCCTCCTTTGTTCGACGACAGCTATTACGGGGCCGTTATCCACGAAATACGCGAGATGCAGGTAATGAATATGGGTAATTATGCGCATGGCAACCAGCCTGTACAGCATATGATTTACCTGTATAACTATGCCGGCGAGCCCTGGAAGGCGCAATACTGGCTGCGCGAAGTGATGAACCGGATGTATACGGCCGGTCCCGACGGATACTGCGGCGACGAGGATAACGGGCAAACTTCGGCCTGGTATGTATTTTCCGCTCTCGGTTTCTATCCGGTATGCCCGGGAACCGACCAGTATGTGCTGGGCGCGCCGCTGTTTAAAAAAGCGACCGTTACCTTCGAGAACGGTAATAAGCTGGTTATCGACGCACCCGCCAACAGCGATGCGAACCGGTATATCGAATCCGTCACGTTCAACGGTAAGGAGTACACGAAGAATTACCTGAATCACGGCGATTTGCTGCAAGGCGGCGTAATCGAGATAAAAATGGGCGACGAGCCGAACAAGAATCGCGGAACGCAACCGGAAGATTTTCCGTACTCGTTCTCGGTAAATGAGAAACAAAAGAAGTAGTAATTTTTTATAATCACACAATCGAGTAGAAATGAAATTAGTAAAAAAAGCATGCGGATTCGCCGTGGCGGCCGGTTTGCTTGTCGCTTGCGGTACGGCTCCCCGGCAGGGAGCGGAACCGGGCGTAAAAGAACCGGTAGATTATGTAAATCCGTATATGGGTAATATCAGCCATCTGCTGGTGCCCACTTACCCTACCGTTCACTTGCCCAACAGCCTGTTGCGTGTATATCCGGAGCGTTCCGATTATACCGGCGACCGTTTGCACGGGTTGCCCTTAATCGTGACCAGCCACCGGGGAAGTTCGGCCTTTAACCTGAGTCCTTACCAGGGAACGGAAACGGCCATGCAACCGGTAATGGATTACAGTTACGACCTGGAGAAGATTACGCCTTACCGTTACTCCGTTTATCTGGACGATGCGGATGTTTCGGTCGATTTCGCACCGTCTTACCAGGCGGGGATTTATACGATCGCTTTCGGTAACAGCGAGCCGGCTTCCCTGATTTTCAATACCCGGAACGGCGAATTGAAAAGCGAGGCGAATACGGTGAGCGGATTCCAGTATATCGACCGGAAAACGAAAGTTTATATTTATGCCGAAACGAACGTTACTCCCGATAGGGTAGGGGCGTTGAAAAACGGAAAGGTCGAGTATGGCGTGGATAATGTGTCCGGTCGCGATGCCGCGTTGGTATTGGCTTATCCCGGCGATAAGCATACCATCGGGTTGCGTTATGGAATCTCGTTTATCGACGTGGCGCAGGCGAAGAAGAACCTGGAGCGCGAAATCGCCGTGTATGATGTCGATGCGGTGGCTAAGGCCGGCCGGAACGTCTGGAACCAAACGTTGAATAAAATAAAGGTCGAGGGTGGAACCGAGGATGAGAAAGCGATTTTTTATACCTCTCTTTACCGCACGTACGAACGGATGATCGATATTTCGGAAGACGGCCGCTATTACAGCGCCACCGACGGGAAAGTGCACGACGATAAGGGTGTACCTTTCTATACCGACGACTGGATTTGGGATACGTACCGCGCCACCCATCCGTTGCGTGTGCTTATCGAGCCGGAAAAGGAACTGGCGATGATTCAGTCGTATATCCGTATGGCGGAAGAGTCGGAAGAGGGCTGGATGCCTACTTTCCCGGAAATTACGGGCGACAGTCACCGGATGAACGGTAACCATGCCGTGGCCGTTGTATGGGATGCTTATTGCAAGGGGCTTACCGGCTTCGATTTGGAGCGGGCCTACAATGCCTCCAAAAGCGCCATTATGGAAGAAACGCTGGCGCCGTGGGTACGGGCGAAAGCGAGCGAGCTCGACGCTTTTTACAAAGAGCACGGTTATTTCCCGGCTTTGCATCCCGATGAAAAGGAAACTTGCTCGTCGGTTCATCCGTTCGAGAACCGGCAGGCGATTGCGGTAACCTTGGGCAACAGTTACGATTACTGGTGCCTGGCGCAGATTGCCAAGGCGTTGGGTAAAACCGACGATTACAATTATTTCCTTACGCATTCGTATAATTACCGGAATGTGTTCAATCCCGAAACCGGATTCTTCCATCCGAAGGATGCGAAAGGCAACTTTATTATGCCGTTCGATTATGTGTTTGCCGGCGGCCAGGGGGCGCGTGCTTATTACGGCGAGAATAACGGCTGGATTTATCGCTGGGACGTTCAGCACAATGTGGCGGATTTGATTTCGCTGATGGGCGGCCCGGAGAAGTTTGTAAATAACCTGGACGAGATGTTCAATACGCCGTTGGGAAAAAATAAATTCGAGTTTTACCGCGTTCTGCCCGACCATACGGGTAACGTGGGGCAGTTTTCTATGGCGAACGAGCCGAGCTTGCACATTCCTTATTTGTATAACTATGCGGGCGAACCCTGGAAAACCCAGAAGCGTATCCGTACCTTGCTGAACCAGTGGTTCCGCAACGATTTGATGGGTGTACCGGGCGACGAAGACGGGGGCGGTATGTCGGCTTTCGTAGTTTTTTCGCAAATGGGTTTTTATCCGGTTACTCCCGGCTCGCCTACGTATAACATCGGCAGCCCGGTATTTACGGATGTAAAGCTGGATTTGGGTAACGGGAAGGTGTTCGAAATCAAGGCGCTGAACAGTTCCGACGAGAATAAGTACATCCAATCGGCCAAACTGAACGGTAAGGAACTCAACCAGCCGTGGTTCAATCACAGCGACATCGCCAACGGGGGCGTCCTGGAGTTAGTAATGGGTAACAAAGCTAACCGGAACTGGGGTGTAACCGCTCCGCCTCCTTCGGCCGAGAAGATTTGATGCGGAAGAATTGGCTTTGTTCCTTTATCTTGTAAAATATAGTTATTCCATTTGAAGAGCTCGGGGGGAGTATTTGTTCCCTCCGGGCTCTTTTTGTCTGGTTTTTGCTTGTTTTTTTACGATGGAGTGTCGGTGTAGCGGAAAGGCATTTTTAAGTGAAAAATAATTCTATGAAGTCCGATTAAAAGCTTGATGTCTTTTTTGTGGCTAAGCGGGTCGGTGCTGGATTTCAACTCTATAAAGTCCGATTAAAAGGGATGATTAAAAATGTAGTAATATACCGCGACCCAAAATTTCAATTCTATAAAGTCCGATTAAAAGCTGCAGGAGCTTACCGAGCAACGCGCCTCGTTGTAATGCCATTTCAATT
>DBGBSM010000045.1:0-4713 GCA_048468815.1 Parabacteroides sp. | reverse complement strand
AGAAAAATACGGAGAAAAAATATTACCTACTGCTCCTATAGCTTCGCTTCAAATATACGAAAAAACAAAATAAACCATTCCCTCCATACAAAATAAACAACGGATAAAAGGATACCCCCTTTATCCGCTGTTTTTCTGTAGCTCTTGTAATCCAAGACCTGGCTGCTAAAAAACGGAATTATTTCCGTACCGGTTACAAGCAGCGACAAAAAGATGCCAGGCACATAAGAACACGCAACCCGCTATTTTCCATGCCAGTCAACACATCCGAATCGAAGTAAAGCAGAAAATCCAGCAGCATATCCGCTTCACCCCTACCCCGCCAGGCAGGTTACCCCCGCACGATTTCCTCGTGCTCCGCATCCCAGTACATCGTGCGCCCCTCCAGGTACGCCCGCGTACCCATGTGCGCCGTCATCGCCTCCTCGAAAGCACGGTCGATGTTACAACTCGGCGTTTTGCCCTGGCGGATACACTCCAGCCATTCGCGGATATGCAGGTGCGTGGTGTCGTAACGCTTCCCGTTTACATAAGTATACAGCAACCCCCGCTTGGCAAAATACAACTCGGTGGGCGACGTAACCGCATCCGAGCTGTTACGGCCCGGCACATAATTATAAAACGGCTGGTCGGTACGGATTACCCCCTGGTTGATTTTATCCGCATACCGGGTAGAATTCCGGTCGACCGTAACCGAAAGCGTATTCGACACCTCCATCGACGCATCGTGCCCCATAAACACCTTTCCCCGGCCGCGCGAGCTGGCCAGCGTAGCGCTGTACAACATCGTAAGGCCCCGGTCGGGAAACTCGAACGTGGTATGCAGCACATCCGGTACCGTGCGCCCGTCTTTAAAGAAATACACGCCGCCCGAAGAGGTAGCCGCATGCGGAATTCCCACCTGCATAATCTGATTCACGGCGTCGAACTCGTGCGTAAGCAAATCGCCCGACAAACCGGTGCTGTAATCCCACCAGCAACGCCAGCGAAAGAAACGCTCCAGGCTGAACTTGCTCCGCTCGTCGGGACCGATGTAGCGGTCGAGCTTGTTGCTCTTCATATAATCGAGATACTCGCGAATACGCTCCGGGTCGCCCTCGAACTGCTTCCAGTCGACCGTTTCAGGCGTAGCGCCCTCGATAATATCGTACACCCAGGCCCCGTTGGGCGAGTTGCGGTTGGTGGTTACTTCAATCAGGTTTACCTGGCCCAGCAAACCGTTGCCGATAATCTCGGCCGCCTTCTGGTAGCAATCGGTTTGCCGCCCTTGATGCCCCAACTGGAACACGATGCCCGAATCGCGCACCGCCTCGCGCACCAGGTACGTTTCGGGAACCGTCCACGACAACGGCTTTTCGCAATACACATGCTTGCCGGCGCGGGCCGCTTCGATGGCCATCGTGCTGTGCCAGTGGTCGGGCGTGGCGATAATCACGGCGTCGATGTCGTCGGCCTCCAGCATCTCTTTATAAGTACGGTAACGCACCGGAGGTTTCCCCAGCGTTCCGCCCGTTCCTTCGCGGTGCACGTTCGAGCCGGCCACTACCGCCTGTTCGCCGTACGTATCGAAAATGTCGCATACGCCGGTTATCGCGATGTTCAGGTCGTCTTGCTGCATGTACTGCTCGTAGCGCGTATCCTTGCTATTGTCGCGGGCAGCCTGTTTCATCGACTCGATCCACGAAGGCTCGGCGAATCCGGCCGCGCGCATCAGTTGCTTCCCGCGGATGCCGAACCCGATGATGCCGATGCGGATTTGTTTCCCATCGCCCTGCGGCTCCAGGTAAGCAGCCTGCCGGTCGCTCACGCGGAACACGTCCGAGATATCCCGGTTTCCCTCGTCGAACTTCTTCTTTCTGTACAACCCGTAGGCAAACGCTCCCAGCAACGGAGCCGTAGCCAGGGCTTTCAACGCGTCGCGCCGTCCGTTGTCGGGACGCTTGTCCTTACCGGAGGCCTCTGTGCCGCCGGAATGATTTTGTTGTTCTGTCGCCATGGTCAATTGAGGTTAAGTTTGCGTATGCCGGCCGGGAGCGCCTTCACCAGCAAGCGGTCGAGCCCCCAGATGCGGGAAGTGGGAAAAACGAACAAAACGCCTAACGCCGCCAATTCGACCAGGTTTTTGTCGATCCACAGATACGAGCCTTCGAAAGGCATCAGGTAATTCGCCCCGATAAACGACGGGTGCGACACGTAGTAGAGTAGCAGAAGCGCCATGCCGCCCAGGCAAGCCAGGCGCGAAAAGCACCCCAGGATAAGCGCCAGCCCGATAACGAACAGGCTCCATTCGTTGAGGAGGTTCACTGCGTGCATACAAGCGGGATTTTGCGTAAGCCGTACGAAAAACGACGAAGCGAATCCTTGCGAGTCGAGCAGATACGGAAGGGAAGTCCAGCCGGGATTCATGATTTTGACCGCTCCCTCATACATAAAATGCCAACCTATAAAAATACGTAAGATGATTAGCCAGGTTAGC
Organism: Parabacteroides sp.; assembly: GCA_048468815.1. GTDB lineage: Bacteria > Bacteroidota > Bacteroidia > Bacteroidales > Tannerellaceae > Parabacteroides_B. The sequence continues at coordinate 2,237 of DBGBSM010000045.1, read as the reverse complement.
TGCGATTTGGAAAAACGTGTTCCGGTATCCATTACAAAGGTTTCTAAAAAATTGATGATTAAAAAAACGCAGGTAAAAATACGGAATTTTTTCCGGATAAACCAAAAGACATACTTCATTTATTTTCTGCCGCAAATTATCGCGATTTTACAAATAATGTTTACCTTCGTCAGCGATTTTAAACCTACATGTATGAAAATAACGACATTCGCCATGGCTATCGGGCTCTGTTTCCAGACGCTCCTGTATGCACAAACATCATCCGACACGCCTATCGACTTAAAGAATCAAGGGCAAACGAGCCTCGACCAAAAGGAATACATCAAAGCGCGCTACTATTTCAAGCAGGCTTTCCGGGCATTCGCCGCCCGCGACGAATACGAACAGGCCGTGAAGTGCGGCGTGCAGGCCAACGCCCTTTACCTGCGCGAGAACCTGTATAAAGAGGGGTTCGACCTATGCCGCGACATGGACCAGGTAATAGCCGGCGGCGAGCAAAAACACAACCGTCCGCTGTACGGGTTGCGTTTCATCACCACCCAGGAGCGGCTGAAGATGTTTACTTCGCTCAAAAACCCGGCGAAGGCGAAAGAGCAGTTGTACCGGCTGGAAGAGATTGCTAACCAGGCGAAAAACGACTCGTTGAACGAAACGTTGTTGTACACGAAGGCGGATTACTATTACACGTTCGGCCAGAACCAGCAGGGCGATGCCTGTTTCCAGCAGTTGATTACGCAATACAAGGATAAAAAGGATTACGAGAAGGTGAGCGATTGCTACCGTACGTTGATCGGGCTGGCCACGAAGGCGGGCAACGCTCCGCTGGTGGGACGCACGTACGACAAGTACATCGTTTGGACCGACTCGGTAAAAACGCTTACCGCGCAAGACGAGCTGAACGTGCTGAAACGGAAGTACGACAGCAGCCAGCAAACATTGGCCGAAAAGGAACACGAGCTCTCGGTGAAGCAATATAAAATAATCGCGCTCTGCACGTTGTGCCTTATCTTGGTGGCGGCGTTGGTATTGGGCGTTATCGTATTGCTGCGGTTTATCCTGATGAACAAGAAGCTGAAGAAGAACATCGAAATAGCGAACGAACACAGCCAGCTCAAGTCGCAGTTTATCGGAAACATCTCGGCGCAAATGGAGCCTACGCTGAACGCACTGGCTGCCACGGCGGCCGACTTGCCGAACGCACCGCAACAATCGAAGCTGATGCTGTCGCAGGTGGATGCCTTGAAGAAGTTCGCGGAGGATATACAGGAGCTTTCGTCGCTGGAGAACACGCTGAACGAGCCGTACGGCGGTGCGAAGGAGATTAACGTGAATACGTTCTGCGAGAACACGATGAACAAGGTGAAGGAGTTCGTCGACCTGGACGTGGAAACGGTAGTGGAAGCGGCGAAATTGCAAATCAAGGCGAATCCGGAACAACTGGAACGTATCCTGACGCATTTGCTGAAGAATGCGGCGTTTTACACCACGACGGGCAAAATCAGCCTCGAATACAAGCGGCGTGCGGCGCATACGCACCAGTTTATCGTAACCGACACGGGTCCGGGCATCGCACCGGAACAGCAGGACGATTTGTTCAAGCCGTTCACGGAGATAAAGAATCTGACGGAAGGCGACGGGCTGGGGTTACCTATCTGCTCGCTGGGGGCGCGCAAGCTGAACGGCTCGCTTGCGTACGAGGCGTCGTATAAGAAGGGGGCGCGGTTCGTGCTGGAGTTACATGTGTAGGGGCTTGTTAAAAAGACTCTTTTGAAGAAAAACCCGGCTTTCTTTGCGAAGGCTGGTTTTTCTCTCTACCGGGCCGGTATCGACCGTTACCACGGCGGGTTTTCATTTCTTGGGCTTGAAAGAAAATCCCGATTGAGTGAGGGCAGTAGCCAAGCCGGGCGTGGATAATGCCGAGCGTGAGGGATTATACACAAGTGAAGCAAAAAGGCTAAAGGGCTAACACACGCCAAGGTTCCGATAGACGGTATCAAAAGGGCGGTTTTTCAGTTCTTCGAAGGAAGAGGCTATCCGTCGAACGGAATTTTCTTTTACGTTCTCCTACTCTCACTCTCCTCCCTATTTTCCTCTTGTATCGTTTATTCTTTTCCGGGCTTCCGTCCCCCTATGTTTTTTTATCCTGTACTACGGAAATCCTCCGGAAACATTCGCCCGGGATAAAATCAAAAAGAAATCGAAACACTCATATATCTTTCTTTTTATTCATTTTCGAT
>DBGBSM010000044.1:0-5500 GCA_048468815.1 Parabacteroides sp. | reverse complement strand
TATCGGGCTTCTCTTTTCTTCCGCTTGCCGTCAGGCGTGCGCCGGGTCGCGTTGCCGGGTAATTTGCCTGAATTATCCGGCGAAAAATAACGTTTATGCCGGCAATTCGTTTATTTTTGCAACTCGAAAAGAAAAAAGCGTGTCTTACGCTTGTCCGGAGCAGGAACAAAAAAGACCGGGGAGCGGTTTTTTATAGAAATAAAAACAGAGTGTAACAAGCCGGTATTTCCCTTTTGGGCACGAGAACCGGAGCCGCCACCGATAACGATAAGTACGGTTTGCCGGCGGGAGTTCGTTTTTTGTTTATGATCCGGCCGGCGGAAGGTACGGAAACCAGAGTAAACCACTAAATTTGAAAAGTATGGAATGGATGATGATTGCTGTTTTTATAGCAGGCTATGTCGTGATTGCGTTGGAGCATCCGTTGAGGATTAATAAGTCGGGAACCGCTTTGCTGCTCGGTACCTTGTTGTGGGTGATTTATACGCATTTCGCCCCTACGTTGGTTCCGGTCGTGTCGAAAGAGGCGTTCGACCTTTACCTGGAGGCCAATTCTTACCTGAAGCAATTCCCGCTGGCCGAGCAGGTGAGCCGTTTCGTGGTAGGCCACCAGGTAACCGACAGCATAGGCGAGATTTGCGAAACCCTTTTGTTTTTGGTCGGGGCGATGATTACCGTAGAATTGATCGATACCCACGGCGGCTTCGCTTTTATTACCGACCGGATTACTACCGATAAGAAACGTACGTTGTTGTGGCTGATTACCGGAATTACCTTTTTTATGTCGGCCGTGCTCGATAACCTTACCACCTCGATCGTGATGGTTATGCTGATCCGGAAATTAGTGCGCGATTACAAGGAACGCTGGATTCTGGGAAGTATCATTATCATTGCCGCCAACAGCGGAGGCGCCTGGTCGCCGATAGGCGACGTAACCACCATCATGCTGTGGGTGGGCGGTAATATTTCTACGTCGGCCACGATTCCGTACCTGCTCTTGCCGTGTATCGTGTCGTGCGTATTGCCGGCGTGGCTTTTGCAGCGTAAATTATCGGGAACCGTGGTACCGCCCGATAAGGAAGAAGCCGGCGATTGCCAGGATTGCGAATTGGTACGCCGGCTGAAAAAGTGGAACAAGCTCAGTATCCTGGTGTTGGGGTTGCTTTGTTTGTTGCTGGTGCCGGTTTTTAAAACGGTAACACACTTGCCTCCCTTTATGGGTATCCTGATGGGGGTAGGCTTTTTATGGGTATACACCGAGATTATGTATCAGCATTTGCACGGGGTGAACGAGAAAATCAAGCAACCGCTGGCTAAAGTGGTTCACCGTATCGACGGTTCCACCCTGCTGTTTTTTCTCGGAATCCTGATGGCGGTCAACGTGTTGCAATATGCCGGGATACTGGAGAGCTTTTCCCGTTTTTTAGATAAACAGGTAGGAAATGTGTATGCGGTGAACCTGATTATCGGTTTCCTTTCGGCCATTGTGGATAACGTGCCGTTGGTAGCGGGAGCGATGGGCATGTACCCGATTGTGGAGCCGGCTACGCTGTCGACGATGGCCGACCCGGTTTACATGGCTAACTTCGTGCAAGACGGCATTTTCTGGCAATTCCTGGCGTATTGCGCCGGGGTAGGAGGGAGCATCCTGATTATCGGTTCGGCTGCCGGCGTGGTGGTGATGGGGCTCGAGCGCATCCAGTTTATCTGGTACCTCAAGCATATTTCCGGGTTGGCTTTGCTGGGATATTTGGCCGGAGCCGGGGTGTATATCCTGGAACGGATGCTTATATAAACGAATAAAGGTATTTTTCCTCCGGCAGGTAGATAAATGAGCGGGCGGATTTTTAACTTCGGGCACGAAAGTGAAAAAATCCGCTTCTTTTTTTGTTCGGAAGTATACGTAAGTTCTTTCCGATTTCGTACTTATTTTATTCGCCGGTTCGATTTAATTAGGCTATATTTGTTCCGTCAGGGCTATCGACGCTCTAACCGGTGTTTTAACCTTTAATTTTAAGCTCTGTCGTCGTGGAACGGCGCCAGGCGGAAATAATTTTCAATAAACAAATAACCTGCTATGACTAAAAAAGATGCTATCCGGCTTTTCGAGAACAAGAAAATTCGTGCCGTATGGGATGACGAAACCGAAGAATGGTACTTTTCCATTGTGGATGTGGTAAGCGTATTAACCGAAAGCGTCGACGGGCGCAAGTATTGGAATAAGCTGAAACAAAGGCTGAAAGAGGAAGGAAGTGAGTTGGTGACAGTTTGTCACCAACTGAAATTACCGGCTGCCGACGGGAAATTTTATAAAACCGATGTCGCTACCACGGAACAACTATTCCGCCTTATCCAATCCGTGCCGTCTCCCAAAGCCGAGCCGTTCAAGCTGTGGATGGCACGTGTCGCTAAGGAACGTCTTGACGAGATGCAAGACCCGGAGCTTACCATCGACCGGGCTATGCTGGAGTATAAAGCGCTCGGGTATTCCGATAATTGGATCAATCAACGGTTAAAGTCCATCGAAATCCGGAAGGATTTAACCGACGAATGGAGAAAAAGAGGGTTACAGGAAGGCGTTCAGTTCGCTACGCTTACGGATATTATTACCCGAGCCTGGTCGGGAAAAACAACAAAAGAATACAAGCAATACAAGGGCTTGAAAAAGGAGAACCTTCGCGATAACATGACAAATAAAGAACTTGTCCTCAACATGCTGGCCGAATTGTCGACGAAAGAAATTTCGGAAGCGACCGCTCCGGATAATTTCGACCGGCACGTCGATGTGGCGATACGGGGAGGAAATATCGCCAAAGAAGCCCGACTGAAATTGGAAGCGGAAACCGGCAAGCCCGTCGTTAGTCCGATCAATGCGAAAACCGGGTTGATGCTAAACGATAACAACGATAAGGACGAGTAATGCTGACGTATATTGACAAGAGCGGCACGAGGACGATAATAAGCGGGTCCCGGCCGCTTTCTCTATTCGTATGCTATGGAAAAAATCCGGAAAAAGGAACTAATTGCCCGATTGCCGGAATCAATTCAAAATCGATGTAGCGTGTAATTTTGCGTGCAGAAAAACAAACGCACTGTAATACATCGTATTACAGTGCGTATCGTACACCCGTGGGGAGTCGAACCCCAATCGTCGGAACCGGAATCCGATATTCTATCCATTGAACTACGGGTGCGTTTCCTGAAAACGTTGGCAAAAGTAAAAAGAAACTTTGATTAAAGCAAGCGCTTGGGAAGGAATATTCAAATAAAAAAAGATTTCTTCGTTTCCCTTTCCGGTGAAAAGTAATAATTTGCATGGATATAAAGCTGATATTCTTCCATTTTGCAAATAAAAAACAGTCTACTATTGTGCTTTTGCTATAAATTTATACCTTTGCTTCAAAAAGCAAAGAGACTAAAAAAACACATCCATAGATATGAGTTATTTGATTAAGCCGTCCGGCTACAAAGCCTTGTTGAACCTGGCCCAAACCGAGATGGGGATTAAGATGATAAAAGATTTTTTTCAGCAGAACTTATCGTCGGAACTGCGTTTGCGAAGGGTTACGGCCCCTCTTTTCGTATTGAAGGGTATGGGGATTAACGACGACCTGAACGGTACCGAGCGTGCCGTATCTTTTCCTATCAAAGACCTGAACGACGCGAAAGCCGAAATCGTACACTCGCTGGCCAAATGGAAACGGCTTACCCTGGCCGATTATCATATCGAACCCGGTTACGGCATCTATACGGATATGAACGCCATCCGTTCCGACGAGGAATTGGGCAACCTGCACTCGCTCTATGTAGACCAGTGGGACTGGGAGCGTACCATGAACGAAAACGAACGCAACCTCGGTTTCCTGAAAGAAGTGGTGCGCCGTATTTATGCAGCCATGGTACGAACCGAGTATATGGTGTACGAAATGTTTCCGCAAATCAAGCCGGAACTTCCCCAGGAAATTCATTTTATCCATTCGGAAGACTTGCTGCAACGGTATCCCGGTTCTACGCCGAAGGAGCGGGAAGACGCCATCGCCAAACAGTACGGCGCCGTATTTATTATCGGAATCGGTTGTAAGCTAAGCGACGGAAAAAAACACGACGGCCGCGCGCCCGACTACGACGACTGGTCTACCGTAGCCGATAACGGGCAAGTAGGCCTCAACGGCGACTTGCTGGTATGGAACGATGTGCTGAATCGCTCGCTCGAGCTCTCTTCGATGGGAATCCGGGTAAATAAGGAAGCGCTTCTTCGCCAACTGGAAGAAACCCATACGGAAGAAAAGAAAGAACTGTACTTTCACAAACGTTTGCTGGGCGGCGAGTTGCCTCAGAGCATCGGAGGCGGTATCGGCCAATCGCGTTTGTGCATGTTTTATCTGCGTAAAGCCCATATCGGCGAAATCCAGGCCAGTATCTGGCCCGAAGAAATGCGGCGTGAGGCGTTAGCCGCCGGGATGCATCTGATTTAAGTAACCTGTAGTATAGTAAAGAGTAACGCGTATGAATGTAGCGATAGAAGAAAGCTGGAAAGAACGGTTATCCGGCGAATTCGAAAAAGAATATTTCCAACGGTTGGTTTCCTTTGTAAAGGAAGAATACCGGCGCGGTAAAGTATACCCGCCCGGTTCCAATATATTCCGGGCGTTCGACGTATGCCCTTTCGATAAAGTCAAAGTGGTGATTCTCGGGCAAGACCCGTACCATGAGCCCCGGCAGGCGCACGGATTGAGCTTTTCGGTACAAGACGGCGTTCCGTATCCCCCGTCTCTCATCAATATCTTTAAAGAAATAGAATCCGACCTGGGTAAATCGGTGCCTAAAAGCGGCGACCTCACCCGTTGGGCGGAACAGGGCGTACTGCTGCTCAACGCTACCCTGACGGTACGGGCGCATCAGGCCGGCTCGCACCAGAACAAAGGCTGGGAAGAGTTTACCGACGCCGTGATTCACCGCCTGGCCGAAGAGCGCGAGCACCTGGTGTTTATTTTGTGGGGGTCGTATGCCCAACGGAAAGGAGCCTTCATCGATACGAGCAAGCATTTGGTGTTGAAGTCGGCACATCCTTCGCCCTTGTCGGCATTCCGGGGCTTTTTCGGCAACAAGCATTTCAGTAAAGCCAACGAATACCTGGTTGCCCACGGCATAGAGCCTATCGACTGGTGAGAGCCGGCCGGCGGTTGTAATAAAAATAAGTGAAAGAGGCGCAACGTTTTCAATATAAATGGTTGAAAACGTTGCGCCTCTTCTGTTACGACCGGACGGTATGGTACCGGCCGGCTGATGGAATTACAGTGCGAACGTAGGTAATAATCTACGCCGATAGGCGATAGGGTATGAAGAAAAGAAAGTGGGGACGGTTCTTTTTTCCGTACGTTCGGTCGGAAAGGTTCTTCGCTTGTTTTTCTGTTTTTCTGTCAGCGGAATCGTTTGCCGCCGACGCCGGCAATAAAAACGGCGTCCGCGGCAAGTTAAACGGCGACGCCGGCACTATAGC
>DBGBSM010000043.1:0-7642 GCA_048468815.1 Parabacteroides sp. | reverse complement strand
ATCCCCGCCCCCGGAAAATAATGGCTCAGAATCTCCTCGTACCCGTAGCCGTTCGCCCCCATCACCGCCGCGCCGATCTGGCACAAACCCACGCCGTGCCCCCAGCCCGCGCCCGTGAGTACGAAACGCTCCGGGATACCCTCCGATACCCCCTCCTTATCCACCGTGAAAGCCGAGCTGTACAAGTGCGATTCGCTCAACACACGCCTGATTTCCAGCTCTTTCCCAATGATGAACCACCGTTCGCTGCCCACTATTTTCAGCCGCGAGATACGCCCCGAAGCGCCCCGCTCCAGCGGCACCAAATCGAGGATACTTCCGAAACGCATCTCCAGGTTCTTCTCTATCAGCATAGCCAGTTCGCGTTGCGAGTACACCACCTTCCAGCGGTAAAAGTCCGGCGTTTCCAGGTCGTAGTTGTTCAACACCTGCTCGAGAATCTCCTTATCCTGCGTATGGCAAAACGCAGCCGGCGCCGAGCGAATCCACTTCGCCGCCTCCGCCTCCTGCGTCAGGTCGGGGAGCGAGCCCTCCCGGTCGTCCCTTACACGCGACAGGTAAAAATGATGCACCGGTTCCCAGCAATACTCGAACTCCTCCGTCGCCCCGCCGCAACACTTCGAGAAACGCGCATCGCAAATCGCCTGCCGGTACGTCAGAATCTCGCCCCGCGTTTCGTTAACCGCCTCCCGCACCGCCGGCGTCGAAGCCCGCGTAACACCCTGGTAACGCTGGCAATGGTCGTCGGCACACACATCGTACAGCCGGTGGTCTTCCCGGTCATACCAGCGTACCCGTTCGTGCTCGTCCTCGAAAAAAGTCTGGTAATGCGTTTTATCCGTCGTAATCCTCCGGTTCTTCTCGATTTGCGCCAGCAGCCAGCTCCGCGAAATCACCGCATGCGCCTTCAGCAACGCCTTTGAAGCATGTGCACTCATTTCCGACGAAATTACGCTCGTAAGGTATTCTTCCACCCCCACGCGGTTTACCGTGATAATCCCGTCCGCGCCCGCCAGCAACAGCAAGCTCCCCTGGAAACGCTGGTCTTCCTGCCGCTGCCAGTGGAAGTGCTTCCCGATGGTCACCGCCTTCAGGTCGAACGAAGCCTCTTCGTACCGGAACGGCTCGAACTGAATCTCCTCGTACAATTTCCCGTTGAATACGATTTTCCCGCTGATGAAAAGAGCCCGTTGCTCACCCGACAGAAACTCGCCGTTCGCCGTATTCACATACTCGCCGTTAAATACGAACCGAACCGCCTTTTCCGTTACTATTCCCACGTCCACCGATGGGCATTCCATATCCTTCTTATTTACGTTAGTATCCTAATTTTCCTTCTTCGCTTTTAACGAGCTGTAAGCCAGGTACCCGATAAGCAATACGTACATAACAACAGCCAGCACTTCCGAAAGGTTGTTATGCAGCCACGCTTCGTTTACCCAGTCCTTGCCCGCGAAACGCAACGCCGCGCTCACCACGCCCATCAAGGCGCCCCCGGCGATAAAGCCCGAAGCCAACAGCGTACCCTTCTCCAGCCGTACCCGGTTCAACGCCGCGTCTTTGCTGCGCGAGCCCACGAACCAGTTCACCAGGCCGCCGATAAGCAACGGCGTATTCAGCTCGATGGGAATAAACATCCCCAGCGCGAAAGCCAGCGCCGGCACCTTGCACCAGTTCAGCACCAACGCCAGCGCCGCGCCGATGCCGTACAATACCCAAGGCGCACCCGTGCCCGACATCAGCGGCTCGATAATCGCCGCCATCGCATTGGCCTGCGGAGCCGACAACTGCCCGGTGGTAAACCCGTACGTCTGGTTCAGAATCAGGATAACGCCCCCTACCGTAGCGGCCGAAACCAGCGTGCCGAGGAACTTCCACGTTTCCTGCTTCTCCGGCGTGGCGCCGAGCCAGTACCCGATTTTCAGGTCCGTGATAAACCCTCCGGCCATCGACAAGGCCGTGCAAACCACGCCCCCGATAACCAGTGCCGATACCATGCCGGCCGTACCTTTCAGCCCTACCGCCACCAGGATGATAGACGCCAGAATCAACGTCATCAGCGTCATGCCCGAAACCGGGTTCGTGCCTACGATGGCGATGGCGTTCGCCGCCACCGTGGTAAACAGGAACGCGATAACGGCTACGATCAGCAATCCTACCACCGCATACACTATATTATGTACCACGCCCAGGTAGAAGAAAACGAACGTGAGCGCCAGCGTAATCCCGATGCCGATGGCGATTACCTTCATCGGCAGGTCGCGTTGCGTGCGTACCGCCGCCGCGCTTTTCTGCCGGTTCTTCCCTTTGAACTCGCCGGCGGCCAGTCCTACCGCCCCCTTGATGATGCCCCACGACTTCACGATACCGATAATCCCGGCCGTGGCGATGCCCCCGATACCGATATGCTGCGCGTAGGTAACGAACAGCTCTTCGGCCGACATGTCGCCCACCGGCGTAACGATGGAGGGGTTGCCCAGCGTAAGCACGTCGGGCCCGAAGATGGCCGACATCAGCGGGATGATAATCAGCCACACCAGGAACGAGCCGGCGCAGATAATGGCCGAGTATTTCAGGCCGATGATGTAGCCCAACCCCAATACGGCCGCACCGGTGTTTACCTTGAATACCATCTTGAACTTATCCGCCAGCACGGCGCCCGCTTCCACCATCCGCGTGGAAACGGTTTCGCGCCACCAGCCGAACGTGGCGATTACGAAGTCGTACGCACCGCCGATAAGCCCTGCCACGATGAGCGGTACGGCCTGGTTGCCTTCTTTCTCGCCCGATACCAATACCTGTGTAGTGGCCGTCGCTTCGGGGAAGGGATACTTGCCGTGCATATCCGAAACGAAGTATTTGCGGAACGGGATAAGCAGCAGGATGCCGAGCACGCCGCCCAGCAGCGAGCTGAGGAATACTTCGAAGAAGTGTACGCTTACCTCCGGGTATTTGCCTTGCAGGATGTAAAGCGCCGGCAGGGTGAAGATGGCGCCGGCCACGATAACGCCCGAGCTGGCGCCTATCGACTGGATAATCACGTTTTCGCCCAGCGCGTTCTTTCGCTTGAAGCCGCTCGATAAGCCTACGACGATGATGGCGATGGGTATCGCCGCTTCGAATACCTGCCCCACTTTCAGGCCGAGGTAGGCGGTGGCGGCCGAAAAGAGAACGGCCATCAGCAGCCCCCACGTGACCGACCACGGGGTTACTTCCTTGTACTGTTTCCCGGGCGACATTACCGGCCGGTATACTTCTCCTTCTTTCAATTCGCGGGAGGCGTTTTCCGGCAAGCCGGTTACTTTTTCTTCTTCGTGTTCGTTCGCTGTCATATTCGATTTAATGTGTTGTTAAGTGTTTATTGCCGGATGCAAAACTACGTTTTTATTTTCAGATTACGGCCGGTTCGGCTTAACCGCTGTCGAGTTTTTCTTTCCGAACGCATCCCGCCGTAGCGGGCCGGAAGAGTAATTCTTTCGATAGAGTCTGCTTCGATTTCGCTCGTGCGGATGCTCGTAAAGGTATTATCGACCGGCTTTAGATACGGCGGCTCTCCGAACAGCGCCGGGTAAGGTAAAGGCAGGCAGTGAAAAAGTTTACCGGGAATGCTTCGAGATATTCGTTTTAGGGTAACTTTGCAAAAGAAACTATTTATCCGGTCGATATGGCAAAGATTACGGTACGGAATACGGATATGACCGTATGGAATTATAAGAAACCTGATTCTATCTCGCTCGCGGATACGACGGATGCGAAGGAAGGCGGAAGTCATGCCGCCGCCAGTAGCGAAAAACAGATTCGCAACTGGTACACGCCGGCGTTTTCCGGTATCGGGGGGATGATTCGGTTTGCTGATTTTAAAGTGGTCGGATTCGACCACGTTGAAACGCAAGCAGGTTTGCCGGCATTTGTATGCCTGCTGATGAAACCGCTTTTCCTGCTGTGTTGTTTGGGAATGCTCGTATCCTGCGCTTCGCCTTCGTTCGAGGCGGAAAGCGAGCTGATGGCTCCCGGCGTGTCGCGCGAGCTGGCCGGGCTGCGTAAAAAGGAATACGCACAATTGCGCTACGACCTCCGCTTTTGCATTCCGGAGAACAAGAGCGAAGCGGTTACCGGGAGCGCCGGCCTGGCGTTTACCCTGGCGAAGAAGCAACCGGTAGTCGTGGATTTCCGCGGCGATGCCCGTCAGGTGAAAAAGATTACCGTGAACGGTGCGGAAGTGCCGGTGCAGTTCACGAACGAGCATATCCTGCTCCCGGCTTCCGCTACGAAGAAAGGGGAGAATGCCGTTACCATCGTCTTCACCGCCTCCGACCAGTCGCTGAACCGCCGTACCGGTTTCCTGTACACGTTGCTCGTTCCCGACCGGGCCCGTACGCTGTTTCCCTGCTTCGACCAGCCCGATATGAAAGCCGTTTTCACCCTCTCGCTCGATATTCCCGCTACCTGGGAAGCCGTGGCCAACGGCCCGGTAAAGTACGTCGATATGCTTTCGTCGGCCGGAAGGAAAAAGCTTTCGTTCTGTCCCACCGAACCCCTCAGCACCTATCTGTTCGCCTTTACTGCCGGGAAGTACGCTCGCGAAACGTTTACCGAAGGCGAGCGCAGCATTTCGATTTATCACCGCGAAACCGATGCGAAGAAAACGGCGCAATGCGCCGGCATAGCCGCCGAAATATTCCGGGCGTTGGCATGGCAGGAGGCGTATACCGGTATCCCGTACCCGTTTGCCAAGTACGATGCGGTGATTATCCCCGGGTTCCAGTTCGGCGGCATGGAGCATACGGGCGCTACGTTCTATACCGACCGGCGCATGTTCCTCGACGAGCATCCTACGCTGAACGAGCGTCTTTCGCGCAGCGCGCTGATTGCGCACGAAACGGCGCACATGTGGTTCGGCGATTACGTTACCATGCGCTGGTTCGACGACGTGTGGACCAAGGAGGTGTTCGCCAATTACTTCGCCTCCAAAATCGTGAAGCCGGCCTATCCGGAGGTTGACCATGCGTTGAACTTCATGCTCGAGTATGTTCCGGCCGCTTACTCGGAAGACCGTACGGCCGGAGCCGCCCCCATTAAGCAACCGTTGGGTAACCTGCGGGATGCCGGCCTGGTATACAGTAAAATCGTATATTGCAAGTCGCCCGTGGTGATGGCGCAGCTCGAAGAGCAGATGGGCGAGGCGGCTTTCCGGGAAGGAATACAGGCGTATTTGCGTACCTATGCTTACGGGAACGCTACCTGGGACGAGTTGATTGCCGTACTCGACCGCTATGCCGATGCGGATTTGAAAGCTTGGAGCCGCGCGTGGGTGGAAGGAAAAGGAATCCCTTTGTATACGGTGGCGCGGCAAGGAAACCGCGGTATGATACAAGCCGCCGGAAGCGGTTACGGAGCGCAACGCGTCGGCGTGCTGGCCGTAACGGAAAAAGGAGAGCGAATCCCGTTCGACATCCGGACGGAGGGAAAAGCTACGGTATTCGGCTTGCCGGGCGGAACCGTGGCTTGCATTTACAATGCCGACGGGGCGGCTTACGGCTGCTTCGTGCCCGATACGGCTTCGATGCCGTTTTACACCGATAGCCTGGCTTGCTTCGACGAGGTAACACGGGGCGCTATCTTAGTGAACCGGTACGAGCTGGCGCTGGCCAAGAAAGAGGATGCTTCGCGGTATTTGCAATCGCTGCTCGCCTGGTTGCCGTACGAGTCGAATCCGTTGCTTTTCAACCAGGCGCTCGACTACATAAACGGCCTGGCGCGGTATTATCCGGACGTACAAGCCGGAATAGCCCGTACGTTATGGGCGGTAACCGAAACTCATCCCGTGCAGGCATGCCGCTTACAGGCTTTCCGGCTTTATATGCGGTTTGCCGCCGGGTCGGACGAGGTGAGCCGTTTGTACCGCATCTGGAAAGAGGACGGAGCGCCCGGCGCGTGCAGCCTGGGCGACGACGACCGGATGAATCTGTCGTATATCCTGGCGTTGCGCTTGCCCGACCGGGCCGACGAAATCGTGTCCTTGCAACTGGCGCGCCTCGTTAATCCCGACCGGAAAGAGCAGTACCGCTTTATTTCGCCGGCCGTGTCGCCCCGGAAAGCGGTGCGCGACAGTGTGTTCGCCGCGTTGCTCGTGGCCGGGAACCGGCGGGTCGAACCGTGGGCGGCTGCGGCGCTGGCGTTGCTCAACCATCCGCTGCGGCAACGCGAGGCGCTCCCTTACCTGCTCCCGGCGTTGGAAAAAGTGGAGGAGGTGCAGCGCACCGGCGATATTTTCTTCCCTACCGCCTGGGCGAATGCGTTGCTGGCGGGGCACACTTCGCCCGAAGCCCGCGAAACGGTCGAGGCGTTTTTCGCCGGCCGTCCCGCTTATCCGGCGATGCTGGGAAATAAAATCAGGCAGCAGGCCGACCATTTGTACCGGCTCGAATAGGAGAGACATTTTTCGTGTTTCTGCTTTACATATCTTACTTTACCCGGAAGTGCCGGCCTACAGAGTAGAAATTGCAGAAGGTGGGGGTATGCTTGAAGAAAACGGCTAAGTCCTATAGAGTAGAGGGCCGCTCGGTCGGGGATGAAGCGATATTCGAAAAAGCCGGTGGTGGGTCAGGGGAAGCCGTAACGTTTCGGGGGGCTTTGCAGTCCGTTTCTCTTTAAATCCTTTGTTTACAACCTTTTTATATACGGTTGCCTTTATTTTCGTTTTTTATCCGTATCTTTGTTTCATAGAATGAAACGAAGATAGGCTGCGTCTCGGAACTAAGCATAACTTGCTTCTGCACTCGGTTTGCGCTATCTTTGCTTTACAGAATCGAAGATAGGTCGCACTCCGGCATAATCGTTAAATCGGTTTCGGCTTTGCCCTATCTTGCACATTACAGAACGAATACAGAGAATGATTCAGAAATATCCGTCCGTTTTATTAGAGAATGCCGTGAACGAACTGTCGTCGCTGCCCGGCATCGGGAGGAAAACAGCTTTGCGGCTCGCCCTGTACATGTTACGCCGGGATGTGCCGTATACGGAAGGGTTCGCTTCCGCCTTGCTGGCGTTACGCAAGGATGTGAAATACTGCCGGGTGTGCCATAACATCTGCGACGACGACTTGTGTTCCATTTGTTCCGATTACCAGCGCGACCACACCCTCGTGTGTGTGGTGGAAAATATAAAGGAGGTGATGGCGATCGAAAATACCGGCCAGTTCCGGGGGGTATACCATGTGTTGGGCGGTATTATCTCGCCGATGGACGGCATCGGACCGTCCGATCTGCAAATCGACAGTTTGGTAGAACGGGTTGCCTCAGGCGAGGTAAAAGAAGTGATTTTAGCGCTGAGCACTACCATGGAAGGCGATACCACCAACTTCTTTATTTACCGGAAGTTGTCGGGTTACGATGTGAAAATCACGGTGATTGCGCGCGGGGTGTCGGTAGGCGATGAAATCGAATACGCCGACGAAGTGACGCTGGGCCGCTCCATTATCAATCGTACGTCGTTTAACGATTCCATGAAAGTATAGGCGGGATGGACGAGGGAGTGAAAGTATCCGTGGCAATTGTATGTCGCGACCGTGGAGCGGTAACCGAAACCTGCTTGTATGCCGTAACGGCCGCCACGTTCGGCATGGAGGCCGAATTGTTCGTAA
>DBGBSM010000042.1:0-2603 GCA_048468815.1 Parabacteroides sp. | reverse complement strand
GAATTACATGCTTCGGCTTTATATTCCGGGCCTGCTGGGTGAGCTCCTTTGTTTTTTCGTACTTATCGAGCGACTTCACCGCATTTTCCAATTGCCCGAAACGCACCAGGTCGAACCAGCGATGCCCTTCGAAACACAGTTCGAAGCTGCGTTCGCGCAAAATCATCTCGTTAAACTCGGCGGCACCCGTCATCGGAAGATCAACCGCCGGATCGGGCGTATATATATCCACGCCGAATCCCCTGCGGCGAACCTGGTTTACATATTCGAGCGCTTCGGGCGTAGGGCCGTTTTGCGAACGGTTAACGGCTTCGGCATAGGTAAGCAGAATATCGGCATACCGCAACACGGGGAAATTGAGCGGATTGGACCAGTTTACCCACGTATCTCCCCGGTCGGCCTTTTTAAGCGGATGACGGAATTTGTATACATAGTAATTCTCGCCCACTGCCTCGGGCGTGCGGTCGATAACCGGTTCGCCGTTCACATCGATATACCGGTAATCGGCAATCGCGTTCCTGCGCAGGTCGTTCGCATCGAACTTTTCATAGAACTCTTTGCAGGTTACCACCTGTACCCAATATAAATCGTACGGATTCGGAACACCGTCGGTAGTACCTACCTGGCCGCCGTAGTGGGTGGCATCTTCCGTGTTCGAAAATTCAGCATCGAAAATATATTCCGCACTGTACTCGTTCGTACCGTCGAACAAGCTGAAATACGCCTCGACCAACCCGAACCGGCCGCTTTCGATTACAGCGTGTGCCGATTCGGCAGCCAACTTCGCAGCCGACGGGTCGTTAAGCGGCTGCCCCGACATTTGCAAATACGCTTTCGCCAAAAAGGCGGTGGCCGCATACCGGTGCGCCCGTCCGTTCACATTTTTAACGGGCAGCAATTGCTCGGCCTGTTTAAAATCGCTCACAACCTGGCTGTATACGGCTGCCAGCGACGCTTTTTCCGTATCCAGTTCCGCCACGTCTACCACCTCGTGCAACACCAGCGGCACCTCGCCGAAATAGCGTGCCAGCGTAAAGTAATAAAAGCCGCGCAGAAAATAGGCTTCGCCCAGTATCCGGTCTTTTTCGCTTTCGGGCATCTCCACGTTGCTCGAAGCCATCCGGTCGATTACGATATTGGCACGTGAAATTCCCACATACTGGTCGAACCAGGTACGCGACACGATGTAATTGCTCGGCGTAAACGTGTAGTTGCTCAACTGGGCTTCGTTGTCGCCGTAAGCGGTAAAACACTCGTCGGTACCTACGCGCCCCAGGAAAAGGAAACCCGAAAAATAGTTACCCCACCGGTGTCCCGGGTCCCACTCCGAGGAAGTCATTATATGGTAAGCGCCATTCAGGGCCATTTCGAAGTCTTGTTGCGTACGGAAGAAATTGGAGGTGGAAATGCTGCTTTGAAGCGGCACGTCGAGGAAGTCGGAGCAAGCCGGCATAACAGCCAGGCAAGCGGCCGAATAAAATAAAAGGATGTATTTTTTCATTGCTTTATCCATTTAACGTTTAAAATTCGAAGTTAGCGCCGATAGAAAACGTACGGGCCAGCGGGAAAGCGCCGTAATCGAAACCGGAAGTGAGCACCCCGGTCATATTGCCCGCCCCTTGCGCCGTATGTATTTCCGGGTCGTAGCCCGAATACCGGGTAAACGTATACAGGTTATCGCCGGCTACGTATATTTTCAGCCCGCGTATCGCCCGCGTTTTTTCCATCCACCTGGCAGGAAAGGTATAGGTAAGACGAACCGTTTTCAAACGCAGGAAAGAGGCGTCTTCCACAAAAGCCGACGACATCGTGCCGAACGACATATCCGCGTATTGAGTACTGCCGGAAGCGGCCGGTGTCCACCTGTCGCGATAAAAAGCCATTTGGTTGTAGTTGGCCAAGCCGTCGAAGCGGGCTGTTTGCACATAATTGGCATTATACACATCGTTTCCGTACGAATACTGAAAGCCTACATTCAGGTCGAATCCTTTATAACGCAGCATCGTAGAGAACGCACCGTAAAAATCGGGCATCGTATTTCCGATTACCTCCCGGTCGTCGGGTGTAATGGCACCGTCTTTTTTCAGGTCTTTATACTTCATGGTTCCCGGTTTTTCGCCCGTACCCGCCACCGCTACGCCGGGTTTGGGCGTGCCGTCGCTGTAAAAATCGTTCGCTCCGTATACACCGTCGGTTACATAACCGTAGATTTCGCCGATAGCGCCTCCTTCGCGCAAAATAACGGCTTGCTGCCCCGCATTGCCCGAAAGGAAATTAACCGGCAGGTAAATCGGCGCGCCGTTCTGCCCCAGTTCCAGCACTTCCGATCGATTCAGCGAAAAGTTAGCGGCGAATGTCCATTCCAGGTTTTTACGGTCGATAAGCGATGCATTCAATCCCAACTCCACCCCCCGGTTACGCAGCTTGCCGATGTTCTGCCAGGCCTTGTCGAACCCGGAAATATTCAATACGGGCGCTTCGAGCAGCAAATCCTGGGTGGTTTTTACATAATAATCGGCCGTAAGCTGAATCCGGTCGCGCAACAAGCCCATCTCCAGCCCGAAATTCCACTCGCGGGTCTTTTCCCATTTCAGGTCTTCGTT
>DBGBSM010000041.1:0-1825 GCA_048468815.1 Parabacteroides sp. | reverse complement strand
ATTCCACAATGGTAAAAACACTATCCGGATAAGCTGTATTCGTTGCAGCATACGCTATCGATTTTCTAAAAACCGTTTTGCATAATTTGTCGAGATAAAAAGGTATTCCGTTTTTAGCAGGTTTAGGCCATTCTTCCGGATTCAGCAAGGTGTAATCGAATTCGACGCGGTTACAGAAATTCGGATTCCGGAAATACTTGTTTTTGTTTTCTACTAAATAAACAAAATCGTTTGCCAGTTCTTTTCTGGCCAGTATATCGCCGATTTTAGGTAATGTGGCCGACATAACGATAAACCTGATATGAAAGTATTTGGCGTAATTGGCTATGAAGTACACGATTTTATCCCATATATTAGGCGGATACGATTGAATTTCGTCGATAATAACCACCGAATTGGCGAGCCGGTGCAACAGGTAATTCGTTTCTTTCTCCTTCGTTTTCAGCACTTCGAAAAAACGAACGTGCGACAGGAGTGCTACCGGATAATTCATAAATAATTGATCTAAGTAATTCAGGTAGTCGCTATCTTCTTCATTTTGTTTAGATAGGGCGTCGGTTCGTTGCGCCTGATTGTTAACATGCGAGCCGTTCTTTTCTTTATTCCGGTTCGACAAGGGAGCTCTCGAATGAATTTCAGCGATTTCACTTTCTTCCAATCCGAATGTTTCGGCCAGGGAACGATACGTTTGCGTTATCAAGGTAGTGAACGGAAATACGTAGAATGCTTTTCGGATAGACGGGTCGTTTTTCAACAACTCCGCTAAGGCCAACATCGATACGTTGGTTTTACCGCTGCCGGTGGGCGCTTCGATGTAAAACAGGTGTTTATCGCTGTTTTTTCGTATGTTGCTTATCACTTCCATAGCCAAGCAGCGGCGCAAAGCATTCAGGTTTTCGTTGCTTTGCAGCTTATGGTTATCCGGGTTGTCGGTAACTCCGTCGGTTAGGGCTGCATATACATTTTTATTATATGGCTTCGAGATTTGCGCCCGAGAAACGATTCTTTGCTTCAGGCTATCGTTCAATGTACCGAAATCGGTTAGCATTTCCGGCCAACCGCCCATATAATGCGCTGTCGCCAGATAATCTGCTGCGGTTAAAAGCGAATAATTCAGTTTTACCAGGGCAAAGAGCGGGAAGGCGTTTTTGTCGGTAAAGTCGATCGAACGGTTGAAGTCTTTGAAAAGGTAATTGAAATTCGCTTTTTCGAACAGACAAGTGTGGAACTGCTTTATTTGCTCGTCTGTTAAACGGGGATTGAAAAGGGTGAGATACGGCTTTAAATCGAATAGCTTCTCGTTGCACCAATTGTCTTCGTTTTGCGCTTGATAAATCGCCGGGCTGTGGTGTTTGTAAATCGGATAGCTCAGATACAGGGCTATGTTGCATAGAAAAACTTGTTCTTGCAGCAATTCCCTTCTTTTCTCATCTTCGTTTTCTTCCCACTTTTTCGCTTGTTCCGAAAGAATCTGCCGAAAGCGAAGAAAATCCTGGAAAAACAAAGCCAAAAACAAGTATACGCTTATCACGCTATGTTGATCCCGGAATGAATGGTTTACCTTCAGCATTTCGTCGACCCGGTTGTTCATGTTGTGATACTGAAAGCCGTGGTTTACTTTTCCCAGGTCGTGAAAGGCGAATGCCCGCCAAAACAATTTCTCGATTGTTTCGGCGAGCAGTTCTTTATTACCCAGGTTTTCGGGAATGGCATCGATAATCAGTTTTTTAATGATAGGAGCCAGGCCATGAGTTTCAACAAGTAATCGGGCATATTTCACTACCAACAGCGCGTGTTCCGAAAGTAATTCCGGGCTTCTGCCGTT
>DBGBSM010000040.1:0-4098 GCA_048468815.1 Parabacteroides sp. | reverse complement strand
GGCGCCTGAGAGGGGCGGGTGTAAAGCCTGAACAGGAATAAGCGGCAGAAGTGTAAACCGAAATGGCGTTTTAAATTTTGTTTCGTAAATTGACTTTAGTAATAAGTGTTTAATCCGTAAACTGTTTTCAGTAAAGGTCATCTGCGGGAAGGAACATACTTTTCATACTTGTCGAAAGAACTTTTCATAACTGTGAAAAGTACTTTTGATAATTATGAAAAGAACTTTTGATAACTGTGAAAAGTACTTTCGACAATTGTCAAAAAATAATCCGGTAAGCAAATTTGTGTATGTTAACGTTTCAGTTGACTGGATATTGTCTTATGGATGAAGTAGGTCGACGCGGTTAAAACTTATTTACACCGACGGTTGACTTCTACGGAAGCAGTTTACGGATGAAACCTTTATTGCGAAACCCGATTTACGAAACAAATTTAAAACATCCTTCCGGTTTACACTTCTGCCGCTTATTCCTGTCCGGGCTTTACGCCCGGTTCAGTGAGGCAGCAGGATGCGCCTGCCCGGAGGAGGAAACGACAATCGAAACATACGAACGGATGGATAAGAAAGAAGAATGGATAAAACACTGGCGGAGGTACGGATACCTGCTGTTAACCCTGTGCTTGCTTGCCGTAGCCGCACACCCGGCCGCAGCGGGTACCGCCGGTAAAGACACCGTCAGGATACTGGCGATAGGCAACAGCTTTTCGCAAGATGCGGTAGAGCAGTATTTGCACGAGCTGGCCGAAGCGGAAGGCTTCCCCACGGTAATCGGCAATATGTTTATCGGCGGCTGCTCGCTGGAGCGCCATGTAAATAATGCGCGTACCGGTGCGCCCGCATACGCTTATCGGAAAATCGACGTAACCGGGAAGAAAACGGAAACGAAAGGCATGACGCTCGAAAAAGCCCTGGCCGACGAACACTGGGATTACGTCAGTTTGCAACAGGCCAGCCCGTTCTCCGGCCTGTACCCTACATACGAGGCTTCGCTCCCCGAGCTGGTAGCGTATGTAAAGGCGCGCCTGCCGGCACATACCCGGCTGGTGCTGCACCAAACCTGGGCGTATGCGGCGGATGCCACCCATACGGGTTTTAAAAATTACGATACCGACCAGCTCGCCATGTACCGGGCCATCGTGGAAGCGGTAAGGAAAGCGGCCCGGCTGACGAAGATAAAAATCATCGTCCCCTCCGGAACGGCTATCCAGAACGCCCGGACCTCGTTCGTAGGCGACCGGATGAACCGCGACGGCTATCACCTGGATGTGAAAATCGGGCGCTATACCGCCGCCTGCACGTGGTTCGAGCGAATCTTCCGCCGGAGCGTGCTCGGAAATCCGTACGCACCCGAAGGGCTCGACGAGGCGCGGCGCCGGGTGGCGCAACGGGCGGCGCACGAAGCGGTGGCGCATCCGAACCGGATTACCGATTTGAGCCGGATGGAAGAATAGGCGTGTATCGCCCTTCCGTTCTCGCCGGAATAAAGGCGCTTGCTTGTGCGGCGAATCCGGGAAAAGCCGGGGCGTTCCGGGTATTTTTCTAACGAACCGTTTGTTGCGGGTTGCTCACGTTTCCCGATTAACACGGCTTTTAACCAATGAAGTATGAAATGGATATTTACAGGGCTCCTTTTCTTTTCGGCGATTGTCCGGGGCATGGGGCTCGACTTGGCGGATTACCGGTTTTATACCCTGCCGGAAACTTCGTATTACGGCGGCATCCACAGTATTGCGAAAGACAGCATCGGCCGGCTTTGGTTCAGTGCGTACGACGCGTTGTTCGTATACAACGGCAATTCGTTTATCCCGATGAACGAGCGGGTTACGCGCTTGCAGCCGGGGCAGTACTGGTCGTACGGGCAGGTGGTAACCGGTTGCTCGAAGCAATTGTACGTGGGTACCAACCACGGCCTGCTGCGTTTCGATTACCGCACCAACCGCTTCGAGTGCCTGTTCGACGGTAACATCGGTTTCCTTACTTCGCACGCCGACAGCGCCCTCTGGCTCATCCGGAACGATACCGTCGTGTCGTTCCGCCCCGGCCGGGAGCCGGCTATGGCTTCTTATCCGTTGCCGGAGGGCCGGGTAGCGTCCGCTTTAATCTGTATGCACGAACAGGTGTATGCCGCTTCGGGCGGTAATTTGTATGCGTTAGACCGGGAAACCGGCCGGTACCGCCTGTTCGGCGTAGTGGGAGGTGCCGGATGCCAGATTAAGGATGCAATAGCCTACGGCGATGCGGTGTATATCCTCACCCTGATGGACGGGTTGTTCGTATGCGATGCCGCCGGCCGCACGGTAAAACACCATTCCCTTTCGGGAGCATCCGGAAAATCGGCCGGCGCGAAAAAGCTGTACCTGGATTCTTCGCATGTACTGTGGGTGGCCACCCAATCGGGGCTGTTCCTGTTCGACCCGCACACCGGCGAAACGGGCTTGCTGCGGTCTGACCTGCACCGGCCTTATTCGCTGCCCAACAACTCGGTGTGGTCGGTTTATCCCGATCCCGACGGCGGCGTTTGGGTAGGTACGTACGGGGGCAAACTGGCGTACATGACTTTTTTTACCAACCGGGTGGATTACTTCAAGGCTACGCCCGGCGGACTGAACCATCCCATCGTAAGTTGTTTCGAGGAAGACCGGGAAGGGAATTTGTGGATAGGCACCGAAGGCGGCGGCGTGAACTGCCTCGACGGAAAAACCGGCCGCTTTACGTATTATACGCAGGAGAACAACAGCGGCGTGGCTTCGGATATGATAAAGAAATTGTGTTACGACGGCTCCCGGAACCGCTTGCTGCTTTCGGCGTTCAACGGCGGGATGGAGCGGTTCGACTACCGGCTGCGGCGTTTTACGGATTGGCGCATGCGGCATCCCGTTACCTCGCAGCCGTTGAATGTGTACGATTTTATCGCGGAGGGCGATTCGGGCGTGTGGATGACCGACCCCGACGCCGAGCTGATGTACGGCGACAGGCGGAAGGGTACGGTGGAGGCCGTTTCGCTTTGCGATTCGGCCGGGACACCCGTGCGGATGCAAATCGAAACCTTGTTCCGCGACCCGGCCGGACGTCTGGGATTGGTTACGCACCGGGGGCTATATCTCGTAGACGGGAAAGCGAGGCGTATCCTGAAGCATTACTATATAAACGGCGCTCCGTACGCGGTTAACAACTTGTGTTCGTTTTGCCTTACCTCGGAGCAGGCGCTTTGGCTCGGAACGCGCGGCGGCGGGGTAAACCGGCTGGGCAACGACGGGAGTTATGTGAACTTCGACGAGCATGACGGCCTGGCGGGGAAAACGGTTTTCGGCATACTGGAAGATACGCCGTCGAAGAATATCTGGTTCAGCACCAACGACGGGTTGTATTACTACGAGGATAAAACCGGCAAAATACGCAAGTCGCGCATCGATAACCTGGAGCTGTGCGGCGCCTTCTACGTACGGGCTTGCCATAAAACGGCGAAGGGCGAAATGTTGTTCGGCGGAACGGACGGCTTTATGCGGTTTACGCCGGGGAAAATCCGGTATAACAACCAGAAACCCCGCGTTTTCTTTACCGATTTGCTCATTAACAACGAACGCATCGCGCCGGAAACGGAAAATTCGCCGTTACGGGGAAAAGATATTTCCACGTGCTGTTATACCGGTGCCGGGGGCCGGAAAATCGTTTTGTCGCATACCCAGTCGAACATCGAAATACGGGTTTCCACGAACAGCTACCTCGAAGCCGGTAAAAACCAGTATGCGTACCGGATGCTCGGCCTTTCGGAGCAATGGAACCGGTTGCCCCGGGGGCAAAAAGCCGTGCAGTTTTTCGATTTGCCGGCCGGCGATTACCTGTTCGAAGTAAAGGCGGCCAACAACGACGGTTTATGGGGCGATGCAACGGCGGCTTTGTATTTCGAGGTAAAGCCTTCGCTGTTCCTTTCCGCCTGGGCGTATGCGGTGTACGGCCTGTTGGCGCTGGGTATCGCGTATTTTATCTGGCGGTATTTTACCAATAAGAAGCTGTTCCGCAACCGGCTGGAAATGGAAAAGCTCAAAGAGGAGAACATGAAAAAGCTCACGCAGGCACGCATCCATTTCTTTACCA
>DBGBSM010000039.1:0-8987 GCA_048468815.1 Parabacteroides sp. | reverse complement strand
CATTTAACACATGAATCAAAAAAGAATGGCAGTAAAAAACATTTTTATTATCCTTTTTATTCAGGGATTTCCGACAAGAATGCCAGAAATACCGTCCATAGAGACACGAGGCTCTAAAAATACCTATAAGAAAAAAGTAAGAAGACAGCGTTTATCGCAACCACTTTTTCCGCCGGCTGAAATGGCGCTGCTTATGGCGGCTTTTCTGGATACGGCGGTAAATTACCCATACGAACAGCAAGCCGAACACAATAAAGATCAGTATTACGATACCCGTGTTGAGGTTATCGCCCTTCACCCGGCTCCACATTTCGAGCACCCGGCCGGTATCGTCGCCGAAATCGCGAATCATGGCGCACCGCTTCACCACGTCGTAATCGGGATACTGCACCGGGTCGATGTGCACGCTGTCGGCCCCTTCGCCGAAGAAATAGCTCAAATCGTACGTTCCGGCAATCGTCGAATCCTTTTTCGCCTCCAGCACCTCTTCGGTAGCCACCGCGCTTACATAGCCGATAGACTCCATGTTCAGCAACGCGATGTCGGAGCGGCACAGGTAATTCATAAAATAACTGGCCGCTTTTACGTTTTTGGCGTATTTGGGTATCGCCCAGCCGTCGTACCAGATGTTACTACCTTCGAGGGGCACCTCGTAACCGAGCTCCACTCCCACCAGCTTCGCCTCGTCGATGGCCCATACCGCATCGCCGCTCCAGGTAAAGTTCAGCCATCCCTTTCCCTTCGTCATCATTTCCTTGCCGAAATCGGTTTCCCAGCCGGCAATGTTCGGCTTCATCCGCTTGAGGTACGTTTCGGCCAGCGCCATGGCTTCGGGCGAATTGTCGTTCATCAGCTCCTCCACCGTAACCTCGCCCCGCGCCAGCTCGTCGGCATGCGCATAGATAACGGCCGTGCCGTACGCATCGCGGTAACTGTCTTTCATCAGTACCCGGCCCGCATACTTCGGGTTCCACAACGCTTCCCACGACAATACGTCTTCGCGGGGCACATATTCCTTATTATACAAGATACCCGCCGTACCCCACATATAAGCCACCACGTAATCGGTTGCCCGGCGCCCCGGCTGGCTCAACTTATCGAGCTGCGCCCGGATATAAGGCGACACATTCCGGATATAGTTGGGCGTGTGGCCGAAATCCTGGTCGATAGGCAGAAGCAAATCTTTTTTCAGCATCCGCTCGATGATGTACTCCGAGGGGCATACCAGGTCGAAATCCTCTTTTCCCAGCTCGATTTTGGTAAGCATCACTTCGTTGATGTCGAACAACTGGTAAACGATACGCACCTCTTCGCCCGTTTGCTCCTTATACCAGGCCGGGAAACCTTCGAGTACGCCCTCGTCGATATAGTCGGCCCAGTTGTATATTTTCAGTACGTGCGCCCGTTCCTCGTCCGAGTGCGTACAGGCGGAGAGAAACGATACGGCTATAAAAAGGAGGAAAATGCACTTTTTCATCTTACTTATCCGGTTCGATACTTTTTCTGTTAAACAAATCCCGCGCCGGAACAGACCGGCTTTTTTTCTTTTTTTACTTCGGCGCACCCGGCTTTACCGCACCTCACCTCGTATCCGTTACGTAAAGCCGGCCGGAAGAACGCTTTTTCTATTTCTGCTTCGCCTTATCCGCCCGTTTGTTAATCACCAGCAACAACAGCAGTACGGTAACGAAAATAATGGTCGACAACGGACGCAACTCGGGCGTAAGGCCGCCCTTCCGGGCATCGGCGTAAATATAAGTGGAAAGGGTTTCGAGCCCTTCGTTCCCGATGGTGAAAATGGTTACGGCGAAATCGTCGATAGAGAGCGTAAGCGAAAGGATAAACCCGCTGATCATGCCCGGCCGTATCTCCGGCAGGATAATCTTCCACAAGGCGTAAAAGGGAGTGGCACCCAGGTCGAGTGCCGCCTCGTACACGTTCGGATTCATCTGTTTGAGGCGCGGAAGCACGCTCAGCACCACATACGGCGTACAAAACGTGATATGCGCCAGGATAACCGTGGTAAGCCCTTGCGAAATGCCGAACGTAACGAACAGCAAAAACAGCGAAATACCGGTGATAATATCCGCATTCAGCATCGGGATGCTGTTCAGGAAACCCACCGTTTGCCGGGCTCGCGCTTTCAGGTTGAAAATACCGATTGCCGCGATGCTCCCCAGCGCCGTGGAAACGGTAGCCGCCACGAACGCAATCAGGAACGTATTCCACAGCGCGCTCACCAACGAGTGATGGGCGCCCCCGGTAAACAGCGAAGTATACAACTTCGTGGAGAAACCGCTCCAGTTACCGAGTACCTTCGCCTCGGTAAACGAAAACACCATAATCACCGCCACCGGCGCATACAACAGCACCAGCAACACCCACAGGTACGACTTGGCCAACAGCTTTTGCATCACACCACCCCTCCTTCGTTCGTCATGTTATCGTCGTCGTTCGAGAGCAGGATGGTAATGCCGATAAGAATCAGCATAATAAGCGACAGCGCCGCGCCGTAGTTCCACATCCCGTTGTTGATATTTTCCTGGATGGTGGTACCGAACAGCTTGATATTGTTCATGGTAAGCAACTCGGCGATGGCGAAGGTGGAAATGGTAGGCATAAACACCATCATGATGCCGCTCATAATGCCCGGCATGGAAAGCGGAAGCACCGTTTTTACGAACACCTGAAACGGATTGGCGCCCAAATCCTGCGCCGCCTCGATGAGGTTGTGGTCCATTTTCTGCAACGTATTGTAAATGGGATAAATCATAAAAGGGAGGAAGTTGTACACCATACCGAAAATCAACGCCGTTTGTCCCAACGGAAACGACAGGAAATCGAACAGCGCCACGGTAGCCAGCGTACGCACCAGGATATTCACCCACATGGGAAGAATAAACAGCACCACCATCGTTTTCGACGTATCGAACGCCCGCTGGCTCAGGATATAGGCCGCCGGATACGCCAGTACCAGGCAAATAAAGGTGGTGATTATCGCAATTCCGATGGAATATATAAAGGTGTTGACAGCCTCGGGATGTTGCATGAACTTCACGAAGTTGACCAGGGTAAAACGGCCGTCGGAACCGGTAAACGCATAAAACACGATGAGCGCCAACGGCGTAAGCACGAAAATAAACAGGAAAACCAGGTAAGGTATCACCCAGTTGCGCCTTTTCAGAACCAGCACGGAGAGCTTTCCCATTACGATTCGGTTGAAGAGGTTGGTACTACCCGGATACGGTCGGGCGGAATGGTAATTCCCACGCGGTCGCCGTTATCCCACACATCCTGGGTATCCGCGAACAAATCCTCGTCCCAGTCGGTAAACACGGTAAGGTGGTAGTGGTTGCCTTTATACAGGATAAATTTCACTTCGCCCGTAAGCATACCGTCTTCCTGGTTATCGTGCAGCACCACGTCGGCGAAACCGAACTGCACCTGCACCGGCGCACCCGGCTGGATGCCGGTTACTTCGGCGCACTCGAAAGCCATGCCCAAAAACTCCACGTGCGTAGCGTCGATCAGCTTGCCTTCGTAGGTATTGCACAAACGCTCCTTCTTCATCACGTGGATGTCGAACGGCTTTACCAAGAGGCCCACCTCCTGACCTACGGCGAAGCTGTGGTAATCCTGTACCAGAAACTCGTATCCCTCCGGCGTGTTCACCGTCATTTCGTAATGCACCCCCTTGAAAATCGAAGTAGCCACCGTGCCGGTAAACTGCGCGGCCTCGGATGGCTCGAAAATATAAATATCCTCGGGGCGGATTACCACATCCACCGGTACGTTCTCGCCGAAGCCCTCGTCGACACATTCGAACTCGTGCCCGGCGAACGACACCGATTTGTCTTTCAGCATACAGCCGTTCAGTATATTGCTTTCGCCGATAAAATCGGCTACGAACGAGTTCACCGGCTCGTTATAAATATCGACCGGCGTACCGATCTGCTGGATGCGGCCTTCGCTCATCACCACGATGGTATCGCTCAGGGTAAGCGCTTCCTCCTGGTCGTGCGTAACATATACGAACGTAATGCCGAGCGACTTGTGCATTTCCTTGAGTTCCATCTGCATGTCTTTCCGCATTTTCAGGTCGAGGGCGGCCAGCGGCTCGTCGAGCAGCAGCACTTCGGGCTCGTTCACGATGGCCCGGGCGATGGCCACGCGCTGCTGTTGGCCGCCCGAAAGGGAGTTTACGTCGCGGTACTCGTAATCGGTCATACCCACCATCTTGAGGGCTTGCTTCACCTTCTTCTCGATTACCTGCCCGGGCAGCTTTTTCAGTTTCAGCCCGAACGCGATGTTGTTGAATACGTTGAGGTGCGGAAACAGGGCGTACTTCTGGAACACGGTATTCACCGGCCGTTTGTGCGGAGGCGTTTGGGTAATGTCGTCGCCGGCAATCGTTATCTCGCCCTCCGTAGCGGTCTGGAAACCGGCGATAAGCCGCAACAACGTGGTTTTCCCGCATCCCGACGGGCCGAGAATCGTAACGAATTCTCCTTTCCTTACATACAAATTTATATCATCGAGCACGGCTTTGTCGCCGAAGTACTTCGAAACGTGTTGTACGCGGATGATATAATCCGATTTCTGCATAGTTTACCTTCTTCTATATTACCAAACTGATCGAACCCATTCACATCGCTTCCGTTAAAAGCGGCACAAAGGTATATAACTTCCGCGGAGTACACAAACAGGAAGAACCGGAATAGGATGTATTCCGGCTCTTCCTGCTTTATTTTCTTTACTTCTTTACCGCGGCGCGACAAGCCGCCGGCGAATGCCTTTCCGCCTCCGTTCAATGATGGCTCAGGTAATCGGAAACCCCTTCTTCGGTAGCCTTCATCGCCTCCTTGCCTTTCGACCAGTTGGCGGGGCACACTTCGCCGTTCTTTTCGTAATGTTGCAGCGCATCCACCACCCGGATAGCCTCGTCGACGCTGCGGCCCAGCGGCAGGTCGTTTATCAGGGCATGGCGCACGATGCCGTCTTTATCGATGAGGAACAATCCGCGGTAGGCCACCGGATTGCCGTCGCAGTACAGGCTTCCTTCGTCGTCGTACTCGTAATCGGCCGCCAGTACTCCGAAGTTCTCGGCTATCACCTTCGACGAGTCGGCTACGATAGGGTAAGTAACGCCTTTGATACCGCCGTGGTTCTTATCCATGTTGAGCCACGCGAAATGCGAATACTCCGAATCCACCGAGCAGGCCACTACCGCCACGTTCCGTTTTTCGAACTCGCCGAGCTTTTCCTGGAAAGCGTGCAACTCGGTAGGGCACACGAAGGTAAAGTCGGAAGGGTAAAAGAAAAATAACACATACTTGTCGCCCAGGTACTGGTCTAACGAAAAATCGTTTACCATTTCGGTGCCGTTTACTACGGCCGGCGCTTTTACTTGCGGCGCTTTCTTGCCAATCAATGATCTCATACTCGTTTTTATTAATTAAGTTATTATGGAAGATTACGGTTATTCAGGCAATCGTTACAGCCGGGTCGAGGTACACGTCCTGGATGGTATGTAGCAACTCCACCCCGTCGGCCATCGGCTTCTGAAAAGCCTTGCGGCCGCTGATTAACCCGATGCCGCCGGCCCGCTTGTTTACCACGGCCGTAATCGCCGCCTCCCGCAAATCGGAAGCGCCGTTCGACTCGCCCCCCGAATTGATAAGCCCTACGCGCCCCATAAAACCGTTGGCCACCTGGTAGCGGCACAGGTCGATGGGATGGTCGGAAGCCAGGGTTTCGTACATGCGGCGGTCGGACTTGCCGAAGTTCAGCGCCGTGAAGCCGCCGTTGTTTACGGGGAGCTTCTGCTTTACGATGTCGGCCTGGATGGTAACGCCCAGGTAATTAGCCTGCCCGGTAAGGTCGGCGGCCGCATGGTAATCCACGCCGTCTTTCTTGAATGCGCTGTTGCGCAGGTAGCACCATAAAATGGTAGCCATCCCCAGCTCGTGGGCCAGTTCGAACGCATCGGCGATTTCGGTAAGTTGCCGCCGGCTTTGCTCGGAACCGAAATAAATGGTAGCGCCCACCGCCACCGCGCCCATATTCCAGGCTTCGCGCACCGTACCGAAAAGCACCTGGTCGTATCCGTTGGGATAGGTAAGCAACTCGTTGTGGTTCAGCTTTACCACGAACGGGATTTTGTGGGCGTACTTACGCGCCACGGCTCCCAGGATGCCGAACGTGGAAGCCACCGCATTGCAACCGCCTTCGATAGCCAGCTTCACGATATTCTCCGGATCGAAATAAATCGGGTTGGGCGAAAAGGCGGAACCGGCCGTATGCTCGATTCCCTGGTCGACCGGCAAGATAGACACATACCCGGTACCGGCCAGCCGGCCGTGCCCGAAAATAGCTTGCAGGCTTTGCAACACCCGGATGCTGCGGTCGGTTCCGGCCCAAACGGTATCTATGGCGTCGGGCGAAGGGAGGTGAAGCAGCGACTTGTCGATGGTAGTACAGGTATGGTCGAGGTAATAGGCGCGTTCGTCGCCCAGTAGTTCGTTGATTTTATTCGTATCCATGCTCGATTCGTTTTTTTACAGGTATAACAGTCCGGGCGAAACGTTTGCTTTCCGATTTGACAACTTTTGTATAGTTATCAAATCCTTTAACCAGCCCCGCATCCTCGTCCGGCAGGCGATAAACCACGTGGCCGGCAGGCGTACCGGGCGTTGCGGCCCGTAAACATTCTCGCGCGAGCCGCTGTTTCTTTAATTCAGCTTGCCGAATGCCGGACGACGGCAGTGCAGATTTGATTATACTCTTCTTATATACCGTGTAGCATTTTTCCGTCTTCCCGTATCCGGCAGGCTTTTTTTTTAACCGGAACCGTAACACGGTAAAAACAGGACGGGATAAAACGGACACCCGGGCCATGCACGGCCTGCGTGTTAAAACATAAAATGATGTGAGTATGAAAGTAGCAGAACAAATCGTAGAAATGCTGGAAGATGCCGGCGTAAAACGCATTTATGCCGTAACCGGGGATAGCCTCAACGGCATAAACGACGCCGTACGGCGGAGCGGCAAAATACAGTGGATACAGGTACGCCACGAAGAAACCGGCGCTTTCGCCGCCGGAGCCGAGGCGCAGTTAACGGGCGAGCTGGCTTGCTGCGCCGGCAGCAGCGGGCCCGGGCACGTACATTTAATCAACGGGGTGTACGATGCCCACCGAACCAACGCGCCGGTACTGGTAATCGCCTCCACCTGCTTATACAAAGAATTCGGCACCAAGTACTTCCAGGAAACGGATACCATCAGGCTGTTCGACGATTGCAGCTATTACAACCAATTGGCCGTAAGCCCGTACCAGGCGCCGCGCATGCTCCAGGCAGCCATGCAGGCGGCTTTGACGCTCAAGGGCGTAGGGGTGTTCGGCATTCCGGGGGATACGGCGGCGGAAGATACGAAAGACGTTTTTTCGTCGACGAAGGTGTTCCCGGCAAGAGCATCGGTATGCCCGCCGCTGCACGACTTGAAAAAGCTGGCCGAACTGCTGAACGAAACGGAGAAAGTAACGCTTTTCTGCGGCATCGGCGCCCAAGACGCCCACGCGGAACTGGTGGAGCTGTCGCAACGGCTGCATGCGCCGGTGGCGTATACGTTCAAAAGCAAAATGGAAATTCAGTATGACAACCCGAACGAAGTGGGTATGACGGGCTTGCTGGGAATGACTTCGGGATACGACGCGATGCACGAGGCGGACGTACTGCTGATGCTGGGCACCGACTTCCCGTACAGCCAGTTCTTGCCCGAAGACAACAAAGTGGTACAAATCGACGTGCGCCCCGACCGCCTCGGGCGGCGGGCGAAACTGCACACGGGCTTATGCGGCGACATCAAAACCACGCTGGCCGCACTACTCCCGATGATTCGCCAGAAAGCCGACGACGGTTTCCTGAAAAAGCAACTCCACAACTACCGGAAGGTGAAGGACGACCTGAATACCTATGTAAAGGTAAAAGGAAAAGAAAACTCTATCCACCCGGAATACGTGATGGCCGAAGTGAACGCCCTCGCACCCGCCGACGCTATCTTTACCGTAGATACGGGCATGACGTGCGTATGGGGCGCCCGTTACCTGGAAGCCACGGGCAAACGTAAAATGATCGGTTCGTTCAACCACGGCTCGATGGCGAATGCGATGCCGCAGGCTATCGGGGCGGCGCTGGCTTATCCGGGACGTCCGGTAATCGCCTTGTGCGGCGACGGCGGCTTGTCGATGCTGCTGGGCGACCTGGGTACGATTACGCAATACGAGCTGCCGGTAAAAATCGTGGTTTTCAATAACGGGGCGCTGGGCATGGTAAAGCTCGAAATGGAAGTGGCCGGCCTGCCCGACAACGAAACCACCATCGTTGACCCCGACTTCGACACCTGCGCCAAATCGGTAGGCATGCAGGGATACCGGGTTACCCAGCCGGATGAGGTACTGCCTACGCTGATACGCGCTTTCGGCACGCCGGGGCCGGCCTTAATCGACATCCGTACCGACCCGAACGCCTTGGCGCTTCCGCCCAAAATAGAATGGGGGCAGATGATGGGCTTCGCCGAGTCGATGACCAAGCTGATGATGGAAGGCCGGAGCCAGGACGTAATCAATACGATTAACTCCAACTTCAAGCATATCAAGTCGTTGTTGTAAAAACGGCTTTCCGTTTGCCGGAAATTTCCGGCAAACGGAAAAAAAGTGCCATGCATAAGATGAAAAAGAACGTTTCTCCATACGAAAAACTGTATTCGCAGGCTGCGAATATATATTTGCAAGCTCAGAATATATATTCGCAACCTAAGAATATAAATTCGCAGCCTCAGAATATAGTTCGAATCACGAAGGAACGAAAAAAACAAGAGCAGGCCACCGGGTTTTCGCAGCTATCTGCCGCAAAATACGTTTCCTCAATTCACATCCTCTATGGCAGGCGGTCCGAACGGGTCGTCGCCCATCTCGTTGAGCGTAGTGG
>DBGBSM010000038.1:0-37652 GCA_048468815.1 Parabacteroides sp. | reverse complement strand
CCGGTACCCAATGTGGCTTCGGGGTTGATGTTCGGAACGTTTTTGTAAATAAAGAAAAGGTTGCTTCCGATTAACGAAACGTTCAGGTTTTGCAAGCCGATTTTCGAATAAACCGAGCGCGGCACGCGGTACGACAACTTCATTTCGCGGAGTTTCACGTAGCTGTTGTCGTATAAATTGTCTTCCGAACCGTTTCTATTATAACGCGAGTCATAATAATCGGCCGCGCTGAGCACGATGTCATTTTTAGTACCGTCTTCTTTAACCCCTTCGGAAATCATACCGTCGTGGTAGATAAGCCCGTCTTGCGAATCGGCCGGAACCGTAGCCGTATGGCTGTCGAGTTGGATTTTCCGGTTGGTTTGGTCGATATAATAAGGCAAACCGCCGTACGATTCGTCACGTCCTTGCAGCGATTCTTTGCCGGCTCCGGACGATTTCAGGAAGTTGTTAGTGAACGACAGCAATTTGCCTCCGAACGAACCGTCGATATGCACCGACAACGTAAAGTCTTTGTACCGGAAATTGTTGGTAAAACCGCCGATAAATTTAGGAGCGGCGCTTCCGGCGTAGGTATATTCGGATTCCTGTATGTATTTGCCGTTGCTGTTTACAATCATATTCCCCTGTTCGTCGCGTTTCCATTTCTGGATAAATACGCTCGGAGTGGCATAACCCGGAACCGCTTTAAAAATCGCCGCACTCCAGGGCTTGCTGATTTCCCGGTCTTCCATACCCGGAATAAGCGAAACGAGTTCGTTGTGCGTGTAGCTGTAGTTCAGCACGGTTTCCCAGCTGAAATTCTTGGTTTCCACCGGTACGGCCGTCAATTGGATTTCCACCCCGTGGTTGGCTATTTCGCCGGCATTCACTTTCATTCCGGTCGCTCCGGTAGAAGGAGCCAGAGGTAAAGTAAGAATCTGGTTCTTGGTTTTGTTGGTATAGTAAGAAAGGTCGATGCCTAACCGGCCATCCAATACGCGGCCTTCGAGTCCGAACTCCCAGGAATACGTTTTTTCGGGTACGATGTTGGTAGGCGGCACGCTGTTTTCGAACGTATTGGTAATAGCTCCGTTAAAGCTGTCGTACGTGTACGAATTGTTGGTAAAGAACAGAGTGGGAGCCGTGTTACCCACAATGGCGTACGAAGCTCTTACTTTCCCGTAATTTACCCATTCGGGCATTTTGAATGCATCGGAGAAAACGAAGCCCACCCCTACCGAAGGATAGAAGAAACTGCGGTTCCCTTTCGGCAGACGCGACGACCAGTCGTTCCGGGCAGTCAAATCCAAATATAAATAATGTTTGTAAGCTACCTGGCCGGATGCGAAAACGGCGCCTAAAAATTCACCCCGGTTGTATCCCGTATCCTTACTGGCGGTTTTCGGATTTTTCTTGTTATTGGCTGTAGAGAACATGCCGTTGTATTTCAATCCTTCCGATTCCCAGGTAAGGCCGCTTTCCGAAATATCTTCGGCCGAGGCGCCTACGTTTACCGTTACGTCGAAGTCGCTTCCGAACGATTTGTTGAACATCAACAATCCGTCGACGTAATTCTTGGTATAGTGGTTGTCGGTTTTTGCGTAGGTTCCTTCCCGTGTGTTCATATCACCCGGGTCGGCGTATTTGGTAAACATTTCTTTCGTTTCCTTTTTGTCGCTGTAGCGGTCCGTTCCGCCGCGAACTTTCAGGCTCAGGAAATCGAAAATCTTAATGTTGGCTGCCAGTGAAGCGATGAGCCGTTCACGCGTTTGGGTGTATTCGTTTTCGTTTTGTTGCCACAACAGGTATTTCAGAATGTTTTCTTTGTTTACGCTGTTGAGGGTCGACGCTTCGTCGGTAAGGAAGTACCCTTCTTTGCTTTTGTAATGGTCTTTCCAGAGTTGGGCTACTTCGTTACGCGGCATCGGGTAGTTCGATACGCGGTCGATACGCGTCGGCGGGTTTTTGATGTCGTTGATATTGAACATCACGGCGGCGTCGAACGTAATCCGTTCCGAGAGTTTGAAATTTCCCGACAGGTTGAAGTTATGTTTGTGGGAAGTCATGTTATTCAGGAAACCGCCGTAATTCATATTGGTATACGAGATACGGAAATTACTTTTATCCGTCCGGTTCGAAATAGCGACGCTGTTGTTATTCGTATATCCGTCTTTGAACAAATCCTTGAAGTTGTCCGGTTGGGGAGAATACGGGCGGATTTGGCCGTCCCACCAAAGTACGGGCGTTCCGTCCATCCGCGGTCCGAAACTGCGGTATGTATCGCCTTTGTATACTTTCTGTCCGTCGGCGTTCGTGGCGAAATAAGGAGAGCTTCCGCCGCCGAATACGTTCTGGTATTCCGGCATATAGGCGCGTTGGATATAGGTATACGACGTACTTACATCGATGCCGAGGCCTTTCTTTTCGCCGCCGCGTTTGGTAGTGATTACGATAACCCCGTTGGTGGCACGGCTTCCGTACAAAGCGGCAGCGTTAGCCCCTTTCAGAATCGACATCGACTCGATGTCGTCGGGATTGATGTCGTTCAACGCCGAACCCGGTTGTGTTTGGTTCCGTTCGCGACCGCTCCAGTCCGAGTCGTTATCGTTGATAGGAATACCGTCTACTACGATTAACGGACGGGTATTTCCTTCGATGGAGTTGATACCGCGGATTTGGATTTTCGTACCACCCATAGGGCCGGCAGCCGTTTGCATAATCTGTACGCCGGCGGCTTTTCCGTACAAGGAGTTGGCTACGTTCTGTACCGGAACCAACTGGATTTCGTCGGATTTCAGTTCGCTCATCGCGTACGAAAGGGCGCGTTTTTCTTTTTTGATACCCATGGCGGTTACCACCACTTCGTCGATTTTCTGCGTGTCTTCTTTCAATACTACGTCGAGGATGGTCTGCCCCGTGTACTTGATGTGCTGCGAGGTATACCCGAGGAAAGAAATGGAAATCGTAGCCCCTTGGGGTACGTCGAGTACGAATTTTCCGTCCATATCGGTCGTAGTTCCGATAGTGGTTCCTTTAATAAATACGGAGGCGCCCGCTACGGGACCGAATTCGTCGGTAACCGTTCCGGTTACTTTCTTACTTTGTTGCATAACGCTCGATTCGCTTGAGGCCGGTTTGTCCGAAGCGTATAGCGCGGTATTCGAACAAAGCGCTGCGGCGAGTAAGATTAAGCCTACCGGCTTACATACTTTTCTCATAATCGATAAATTGAATAGGTTATAAAATTGGTGTTTACAATTGCCTGTCTTAGTTCAGACAGGTTGCAAATCTATTCGGTACGGGCGAAGCGGTCGTTCAAAATTGCAGCGGATTATGGTAAAATCGTACGGCGTACGATTTTACCATGTTTTCGTACGATATGGAAAGTTTTTCCGGAAACAAAAGGACGGATTTACGGGAAAAGGGAAATGTTTCGGCAACAAAAAGCAGCAGGTTACAAGGGTAGTTCCGATGGTCGTGAAAAAAACAGTTCGGCGCAGGTCAATAAAACACTCGACGTTCGGCGAACTTCGCCGTTACTTTACGTTTCGGTATGCCTCGCCGTATATCCGGGCATATTCGTCGCAAAAGCGTTTGGATACGGTTTGCGCATGCCCCGTCTTTCCCAGCTTTTGCAACGCCTTGACCTTGGCTTCGAGCGCCGTTTCGTTCAGCCGGTCGAACGAAAACAACAAATCGGCCAGTAACAATTGCTCTTGGGGACGGGTTTGTATCTCGGGCAGCGGGAGTAGCTTTTCCAACACCTGCACGAAATATTCGTCGCAGCCTATCTTTATTTTGTCGAACCATTCATAGTTTACAAAAGCCGGTAATAACGAGCCCGGTCTGAGCAAAACAGTGAGTTCCCGTATATCTTCCGGTGCCGGCCGGGCGGCGGACAGCAGCGAACGGGCGAGGCGTCGCGCCTCGAAATAATCGCAATAAAACGGCGGTGTACAGCCCAGTTTCCATTTCCCTTCGTCGAAACACAATTCCACTCCCGCCAGGTCGGAAAGGATACCCCGCAGGTGATTCACGGTTACGCCCCGGCTGTTCTTGGCCGAAGCGGCGGTTTTATCCGGCCACAACATCGCCGACAACCGGGCGGTGGTAATCCCCTCCTCGCCGGTGGGCGAATGTAGGAGCAGCAAAACGAACAACTGCTTGATTTTAGGGCTGAACCGGTGGGTGATTTCTTTTCCGTTGCAGTCGAATACCCGGAATTCGCCGAACAGGTATACGGCATTCGTTTTTACAGGGAACGTAGCCGGCGCTGCTTCCGTTTCCGCCGGGACGTCCTCCGGCACAGCGGGCGGCGGCATTCGCTTTTTGCGCCTGTACCTGATTGCGAGGCAACCGGCCAGCAAGCATAAAGCGCTGCCCCCTACCAGCCACCCCATTCCGGCCGGCCACGAGGCAACCGAATTGTTCCGGCCGAGTTCGGCGCGGGTAACCGGCGGTGCGTTCAGCGTATACACGGTAAAGCGGGCTTCCGGGTTGTTGTCTTCGCTCATCCGGGTAACGGCGTATAATTCGTTGTTCGTCGGGTCTTCGAACAGGTAAGCGCCCGACAGGATGCAGTTGGTGCGGAACGGAATTTCGTCGGATACCGTTTCGTGTTTGCCCGTGCGTACGTCGAACCGTTGCAACGCGAGGCTGATACGGGTGCGGTCGAGGCAAAGCACGTAGATGCAATCGCAGGCGGCATCGTATACCACTCCGTGCATGGGAACGAATAGCGGCCCGTCGAAGCCGGTGTTCCAAAGCCTGCGAATCGTTTTCCGGCGCGTGTCGAGCAGGTACAGGTCGCAGAAAAAATCTTTTCCCAGCTCCTGCCGGCCGGTTTCGTTCCCTACGCCCCCGAAAATAAAGAACTCGTCGGGCGAAGGGCCGTTCCCTGCCGCCGTATGCATGCGCGGCACGATGGTGTCGCCGGTAAACCGTTCGGTAACCCAGTGCCGGCTGGGGGAGTCGTACCGCCAGATTCGGTCGGAGTATGCGTAGTTGCCGTATCCCCCGAAAATATAAACGGAACTGTCGGCGGGGCGGTAAAAGAAGGCGTGGTGGTGTAAAGGGCTGGCAAACCCTTCGGGGTAGGTTTGCACGCACTTTCCGCTGTCCGGAATAACCGAAAAGAACGGCCGTGTTTTCCCTTCCACATCGGCCAGGTTATAAAAATACGTTTCCTTTTTCGCCGCATTGCGTACCGCTTCGCCGGAATAGCCGGGTTGACACGGGTATTGGCTTGCGGCCGTATCGGTAAGCCGGAGGGTGTTCATATCGAACCGCCGCATACCGGTATCGCCGGTAACCAGGATTTGTTGCGTGAGCGGGTCGAACGTTACGCCGGCGGCGGCCGAAGAGGTGAACGTTCCGGCCGTTTCCCAGTAAAAACGCTTGTTGATTACCCACTCCGGATTTTCCACGGAGCCGGTTATTTTCCCGTTCTTTTCCCGCACTTCGGCACCCTCGCTCTCCGAAAGCGGGAAAAAGTACAACGGGGCGCCGTTGCTTGCTATCGAAATGTTTTTCAGTATCATCAGCGGGGCTTCCACAATCGAAAGCCGGTTGCCGCCGAACAGGATACCGGCCGAAGAGGGATTGGCCAACGGCGCGTTTTCCAGCCGGTACCGCTTTCCGTTCACCGATACGTCTACCGTCTGGTCGCGGCAATTGAACAGCGTTTCGATATGGAGCCACTTCCCGCGTCCGAGCGTATGGGGGTCGAGCCGGATTTCGAGGTAGTTTTTCTTGTCGGAAAGGCTGTTGAGTACAAAGGCGGAACTGGATTTGTCGCGGCCGATGTAGGCGAAGCTGTACGCAG
This sequence comes from Parabacteroides sp., assembly GCA_048468815.1. Lineage (GTDB taxonomy): Bacteria > Bacteroidota > Bacteroidia > Bacteroidales > Tannerellaceae > Parabacteroides_B. Next base: position 31,846 of record DBGBSM010000038.1, on the reverse strand, counting down.
TGGGGTCGGCGTCGTATACGAATAGTTGCCCGAACGTTTCGTTTCCGGGCAGGCATATATCGAAGGCTATTTTTACCGTATTGACGAAGGTTACCCGTTTGCCGGCAAACAAATCGAGCCGGATGGGAGGCGATTTCCGCGGGAACAACAGCCCCGAGGCTTGTGCCGGCGGAAGCGCAACGCATCCCAGCAGTACGGAAAGCAGGACTCGAAATAACGGATGCATGGTTTTTTTTATCATGGAATGTAAGGGCTGTTCCGGAGGTAAACGCCGGGAAGTTTTAGGTTGCGATTGATACAAAGCTCGGAAAGTTTTTCGTTTTTACCAACAAATGCCCGTTCTTTTTCGCTCGCCGCGAGGAGGTTGGCCGGGGGGTTCGTTTCTTTTTCGAAAGAAGCGAAGGTAGAAAAGGCTTTTCCTATGAAGGCTGTTTTTTGCTTTGACAGGCAGTTTAGGCCGTTGCCACGGCGGGTTTTTCTTTTCGCTCGCCGCGACGGCGCCTGCCGACGGCGCCTACCGGCGGTCTTCATTTTTTCTCTTGACAGAAAATCCCTCACGCTCGTTCACTGAGGCCCCGGGAGGCCATACGAAGAGGTCAGTGCTTTTCAGGGCTCGGCACCGGCGGCGCCGAGAAGAGAAGGCTGCTTGCCGGGTTTCGGGGCTCCCTACGAAGCGGCCGGTACTTTTCGAGGTTGAGCAGGTAGGGGACTGGTAATTCAGGCTTCTCTGTGTCTCCGTACCTCTGTGTTTATTTTTTATCATGAACTATGTGCTGTTGTGTTAAAAACAGGGCCGGTTATCGGTTACCATAGGAGGGATTGCATCGAAACTTTCTACCTTTGCACTATCGTAACAAGAAGCATTCATTTGGGCAACGTCCGGTCTGGCCTCCCGCAAACAGCGGGATGAAAGAAGCGGACGAACACGCCGTCTTCAAACTTAAAAAGAAATAGCCATGGCCAAGAAGCTGTATAAAGACATTCCGGTAAATTATGCGGTATGCGAGCAAAGCGACTGTCCGCGGGGCGCCACCTGCCTGCACAGCCTCGTATACCGAACGCTGTTGGAACAGGGCGACACCTACCTGCGGCTGATCAATCCGAGGCAGTGTACCCGGGACGACACGTGTCCGCATTACCGCGACTCGGCTCCCGTGACGTATGCCCGCGGTTTCATCGGCATGCAAGAACACATGTTTCCCGGACAATACCGCAAATTCATGTCGAAACTGATAGGACACTTCAGCCGCACCCCTTACTTCGAGCGCCGGCGAGGTGAAGTGGCGCTCTCGCCCCGGGAACAGAAAATCGTACTCGACGTTTTGCGGCAAGTCGGCGTAACGGAGGAATTGAAGTTCGACCGGTATGAAGAAAATATCAACTGGTATGATTAGCGATAGTACTTTGCCCGAGGTACTGCAGTGCTTCGGGCAAAGTGTTCGAATACCTCGGGCAAGGTATTGCGATACTTGTACCAAGGTGTTGCCATACTTCAAGCAAAGCGTTTCGATGCCTTTGCCGAAGTGTTTCGATACTTTCTTCGGAGTAGTGTGATATGCCGGTGAAAGTATAGATACCGCCTTTTTATGGAAGCGGAATCGGGCAGGAAGACGCCCTCGCAGCGAGCGAAGAAAACCCCGCCGTGGCAACGGCCATTCCCAGCCTCGCCGGAGAAAAGGCAGCCCTCGCAAAGAAAGCCTTTGTTTCTTTCCACGGAAAGAAAGCCCCCCGTCCCTTCCATTCCTCCACACTTTTCCTTACCTTTGCCCCGCGAAGAACCGGCACAAGCCGCCACCCAGCCCCACCCATTGCCACGCGGCGGCGGCGTTCGGCTTGCACCGCTTCACTTCGAAACCGAACAAAATACAAACCAGAATAACAGCATGATGTCAACAACATTCTCCACCGACCTGCCCTATCAAGTGGCAGACCTCGCACTGGCCGATTTCGGACGCAAAGAAATCGAAATCGCCGAACACGAAATGCCCGGACTGATGGCCCTCCGGAAAAAATACGCCGCCCAACAACCCCTGAAAGGCGCCCGTATCACCGGGTCGCTGCACATGACCATCCAAACCGCCGTACTCATCGAAACGCTGGTTGCCTTGGGCGCCGACGTACGCTGGGCCAGCTGCAATATCTTCTCCACGCAAGACCACGCCGCCGCCGCCATCGCCGCCGCCGGCATCCCCGTGTTCGCCTGGAAAGGCGAATCGCTCGAAGAATACTGGTGGTGCACCGACATGGCCCTGCGCTTCCCCGGCGGGAAAGGCCCCCATTTGATTGTCGACGACGGCGGCGACGCCTCCCTGCTGGTACATAAAGGTTACCGGGCCGAAGACGACGCTACCGTGCTCGACGCCAAAGCCGAGAGCCACGAAGAACAAGTCGTGCTCGATACCCTGCGCCGCATACTGGCCGAAGACCCCGCCCGCTGGCACCGCACCGTAGCCGAGATGAAAGGCGTATCGGAAGAAACCACCACCGGCGTGCACCGTCTGTACCAGATGATGGAACGCGGCGAACTGCTCGTACCGGCCATCAACGTGAACGACTCGGTAACCAAGTCGAAGTTCGACAACCTGTACGGCTGCCGCGAATCGCTGGCCGACGGCATCAAACGGGCCACCGACGTGATGATAGCCGGCAAAGTCGTGGTAGTAGCCGGCTACGGCGACGTAGGGAAAGGATGCGCCCACTCCATGCGCTCGTACGGCGCCCGGGTGCTGATTACCGAAATCGACCCCATCTGCGGCCTGCAGGCCGCGATGGAAGGATTCGAAGTAGTGCCGATGGAAGACGCGGTAAAAGAAGGCAACATCTTCGTTACCACCACCGGCAACTGCGACATCATCACCATCGAACACATGACGCAGATGAAAGACCAGGCCATCGTATGCAACATCGGCCACTTCGACAACGAGATACAGGTAGACAAGCTGGTGAACTACCCGAACATCCGGCACACCAACATCAAGCCGCAGGTAGATAAATACACCTTCCCCGACGGCCGTTCCATCTTCCTGCTCGCCGAAGGACGCCTCGTAAACTTGGGCTGCGCCACCGGCCACCCGTCGTTCGTGATGAGCAACTCGTTCACCAACCAAACGCTGGCGCAAATCGACCTCTGGACGATGCCCTACGAAGTAGGCGTATACCGCCTGCCCAAGCGGCTCGACGAGGAAGTAGCCCGCCTGCACCTGGAACGCATCGGCGTAAAGCTCACCACCCTCACGCAAAAGCAGGCCGATTACATCGGCGTGCCGGTGGAAGGGCCTTACAAAGCGGAACATTACCGGTATTAATCCCGCCGTTCTACCAATCGACAGGCTATGCAGAAACGACATCTCGACCGGGCGCTCTATTTCCAGGAGCAGACGTACACCACCGAAAGGTACGTCATTCCGTTTATCGAAAGGCGGAAAGCGGTTACCCCTTCCACCTCCGTACTCGAAATCGGATGCGGCGAAGGGGGAAACCTGAAACCGTTCCTCGACCGGGGCTGCCCGGTAACAGGCATCGACCTTTCCGCGGGCAAAATCGAGGCGGCCGAAAAACTGTTCGCCTCGCATCCCCGCCGGGAGCAGGCCACCTTCATCTGCCGGGACATCTACGAAGTGGAGCGGCTCGACCGCCTGTTCGACGTGATTGTGTTGCGCGACGTCATCGAACACATTCCCGAACAGGAAAAGTTCATGCCCTTTATCCGCCGGTTCCTCCAGCCCGACGGGGTGGTGTTCGTGGCCTTCCCGCCGTGGCGCAACCCGTTCGGCGGGCACCAGCAAATCTGCCGGAACAAACTGATTTCGCACATGCCTTACATCCATTTGCTGCCCGAAGCGCTGTACCGCAAATGCCTGGAAAGCGCCGGCGAAAACGTACAGGAATTGCTGGAGATACGGGCTACCGGAATCAGCCTGGAGCGTTTCTTCTCGATTACCCGGAAAGGCGGCTACCGCATCGACGAATCCGTATTGTACTTCATCAACCCGAACTACGAAATCAAGTTCGGACTGAAGCCGCGTACGCTCGCCGGCCTGCTCGATATTCCGTACCTCCGGAATTTCTATACCACCTGCGGCTATTTCTTACTCAGTAACCGATAAATCCTGCCGAAATGAAAATCGCCTACCTTTCCGCCTTTTATCCTTTCCGGGGAGGAATCGCCCAGTTCAATGCGAACTTGTTCCGGGTGCTCGAAAAAGAACACGAGGTGACTCCCTTCAACTTCAAACGCCAATATCCCGGCTTCCTGTTTCCCGGGAAGACGCAGTACGTTACGGCCTCCGATAAGGCCGACGCCATCGAAAGCGTCCCGGTGCTCGATTCGGCCAACCCGTTGAGCTACGCCGCCGCGGCCCGGCGTATAAGCGCCTGTCAACCCGACCTGTTGCTGATGAGGTACTGGATGTCGTACTTCGCTCCTTCGCTGGGATACGTGGCGGGGAAACTCCGCAAACAGTGCAAGGTAGTGACGATTCTCGACAACGTCATCCCGCACGAACCGAAGTTCTTCGACGCGCCCCTTACCCGCTGGTTCCTCCGCCGCAACTCCGGATTTATCGCCATGAGCGAATCCGTACGGAGCGATTTGCTGCGGTTGCGTCCCGACGCTCCCCATATCCTGAAGCCCCATCCCCTGTACAACCATTTCGGAGAAAAAGTCAACCCCGGGGAAGCGCGCCGCAGCTTAGGGCTCGACCCGGACAAAAAGACGTTGCTCTTTTTCGGATTTATCCGCGCCTACAAAGGGCTCGACTTGCTTATCGAGGCCATGAACCGGCTCGACGAAGGGTATCAACTCCTGATTGCCGGCGAAAGTTACGGTAGTTTCGACCGCTACGACGCCCAAATCAGGCAGGCGAAACATCCCGGAAACATCCGGGTATTCAACCGGTATATCCCCGACAGCGAAGTGCCGCTTTTCTTTTCGGCGGCCGACGTTTGCATCCTGCCTTATAAAACGGCCACCCAAAGCGGCATCACGGCAATTGCCTATCATTTCGGCATCCCGTTGATCGCTACCGATACGGGCGGATTGAAGGAAAGCATCGGAACGCCCGGCACGGGACTGATTGCTCCGGAAATCAGCGCGCCGGCCCTGGCCGCCGCCATCGCCGAATTTTACCGGAACGACCGGGAGCAGTTCGTGCAACGAATCGAGACGCACAAAGCTTCGTTATCCTGGGAAAGTTTCGCGGAAGCCTTAATCCGGTTCGCCGGCACGCTGTAACCCCTGCAGACGATTCCGTTCACTCCGGGGCAGCCCGCTACGGGGGTCTACGTTTAACACGTATGGTATGAACCTATGCAAGCCCGCCTCCCGACGGGCTTTGTTCGTATACGAACGCTATGCTCGCACCGGCCGTACTGTTCACCAGGAAATAAAAAAACGCCGGCTTGCCCCGATAAACAGGCAAGCCGGCACCTTGACACATTATATTATAATATCCCGGTTTTTCTTCCGGGCGGTAGCCCAGAGCGAATATCCCAGCGCCGCAATCAGCAGCAGCAAAATCACCGCAGAGCTTACCGAAGCTACGGTAGCTACCGTACGATACGTATCGGGGATGAACTTAAATTCCACCGTATGCTCGCCCGCCGGAATCCACATGGCGCGGAGCGTCCAGTCGGCCCGGAAATGAGGAGCCGGTTCGCCGTCAATATAGGCTTTCCAGCCGTGCGGATAGTAAACTTCGGAAAACACCGCCAACTGCTCGCCCGAGGCGGAAGTACGGTAAACCAGCTCGTCGGGCTTGTAGCTGACCAGCGTGATGTACGCAGCGGAATCGGGCACAATCGTTTTGCCTTCCACGTCCGCAGCAAACCGCTTGTCGATTACCGCCTTGCGTAACGGTTGCAACGTATCGAGCGCCTTTATCTCCGCGTCGGCGTTGTCTACGAGCTCGTAGCTATCCACGAACCAGGCGTTTCCGTAGGCATACGGGTTTACCACCGGCGCCTGGTCGGGACTGTAGATAATATAGCGCGTATTCAGCATATTGAGCGAAGGGCTGTTGCGGAGCGCGCCGGTGAGTTCTTCCACCGTTTTCGACTGCCCCAGGGCGCGGATTTCGGGTATCAGCCGGAAATCGATCAATTCCTGGTACCGGCGCAGCTTGGCTGCGTGGTATCCGCCCACCGACTTATGAAAATAAGGCGTAACGGCGTCCTGGAACGGGTCGTTCAGGTTCAGCACCCGGTACGACGGGTCGGTATCTTTCAATATCTCCTGGTCGGCCACCGACGCTTTGTACGGCTCCACGGTGCGGGGCAGCACGTAATTCTTTTCGCTCAGGTAGCGGCGGTCGACCGTCCACAAGTCGGCCAGTACCAGCACCAACATGCCGATTCCTACAAACGTAGCCGTTTTTTTCTTATCCTTTGCCTTTCCGAACCAGAGCAACAAAGCTGCCGTCAATACTACGAACACCAACGAGCGGAATGCATCCGACGAAGCCAATGCCCGCCGGTCGTTCAGCAACGCATTGTAGTACCAATCGGGCAACTGGTAACGGGCGTCGAGAGCCGAGCGGAAATCGAGAAATGCGGTAGGAGCCAGCCACAGAGCCAAGCAAATACCGCCGGTTATTCCGAGCGCCCACCAGAATCCGCGTTGCAACAGCTTGCCGTCGACCTTTTGACGCAATACCCGCGACAAACCCCAGATACCGATAAGCGGAAACGTCATTTCGGGAATGACGAGCGCCATCGAGGGGGTGCGGAACTTATTGTACATCGGCAGGTAATGGAACATGAAATCGTTAAACCATATCAAATTGCGCCCCAACGCCAGGAAGACGAAGAAAACTGACGCGCCGAAAATCCACCACTTCAACGGATTGCGGATAACGAACATGCCCAACACGAACAGGAAGCAGATAACGGCGCCGAAATATACCGGGCCGGCGGTAAACAACTGGTCGCCCCAGTAGGTATAAGTTTGTATCTCGTTCCCCACTTGGGCGCCTTTGGCCCGGAGCGCCTTGTATAACTCCGACGAACTGCCTACGGTGCCGCCCGATTCGCCTCCGTAGGCGTCGGGCACCAACAGCGTAAGCAACTCGCCTTTCCCGTAGCTCCACTCGAAAGCGTAGTTCTGCTCCAACCCGTCGGACGGCTTGGCGCTATCGCCGGTTACGGCAGCCGTAAGCTCGGAAGGGCCGCGCATACTTTCCTGCGCCTGCTCGTAATTGAAATACAGGTTGCTGATATTGGGCAAAACGGCCAGCAGCGCGCAAGCCGCCAGCACGCCGGTTACCCGGAGCAACCGCGGGTAAGCCTTCTCTTTCAGCGTTTGTACCAGATAGCCCACATAGAAAATGAGGCAGAACAAAAACAGGTAATAGGTAATCTGCAAGTGATTATTCGATACCGAAAGCGCCGTGCCGAGCGTAAACAGCACGGCTCCCCACAGCCATTTCTGCCTGAAAAGCAAACACATCCCCGCCAGCGTGAGCGGCATGTACGCGATGACATACGCCTTGGTGACATGCCCGGCAACGATGATGATGATGTTATACGAGGTAAAAGCGAAGGCTACCGCGCCGGTAACGGCCAGCCACCGGCTCACCCCCATCACGCACATCAGGATGTAAAAGCAAATCAGCCCGGTCAGTACCATGCCGGCCGTTTGGTAATCGATTTGCTTTACCACGCGCTCGGCGTACTCCAGGTAATTGGGGGGCGTTCCGTACATGGCGATATGGTAGGCCGGCATGCCGGAAAACATCGAGCCCGTCCAGGCCGAGCCTTTTCCTTCTTTCTGGTAATATTCGAGCAACTCGTGCGACATGCCGGTAAACCGGGTGGTATCGCCCTGCAATAACACTTTCCCGCCCAGGATACCCGGGGCGAAATACAGCACCGTCAGTGCCACGAAGAACACGATGACCAATGCCTGTTGTCCTATTTTCTTATACATACGTTTATCTTATTTAGCTGTTGAGTTACTTTTCCGCTTTCGCAAAAGTACGAATTATTCTTTTATCCCTTACCTTTGCGTGTAAACAGATATACCGCAAGGCCGTTTCACCGGCTTCGCGGGCGCCTGTCGCTTCCGGTAAAAACGGAAAATCGACGAGCGCCGGCCGCGGGAAGTCGGAACAAATAACCTGCTTATGAAACGCATACTTTTTATCCGTTACCGCCAATCGGACACCATAGACGCAGGAGGCGAACAGGTTACCAACACCAATTACGACCTGCTGTGCCGGCTTGTGGGTAAAGAAAACGTTTCGGTTTGCCATATACACGAAAACACGGGCGCGAAGAAGAAGCTCCGGCAGCTTCCTTCCGCTTTGTGGAATTTCCTCCGGGGCTATTATTACGGCTTATCCCCCCGCAAGGTACGGAAAATCGTTGCCGCGGCCCGGCAGCACACGCATGTGTTTATCGACCGGAGCTTGTTCGGCGTACTCGCCAAAGCGTTGAAAGAAGACGGGTACCCGGGGAAAATCGTTACTTTTTTCCATAACGTGGAAACGGTTTACTTCGCCGCCAAAATCGGGAAATACCGGCCGTGGAGGGGAATCGTAACCCGCTGCGCCGACCGGAACGACCGCTATGCCTGCCGGTACTCGGACGTAATCGTGGCGCTGAACGAGCGCGACAGCCGGGAAATCCGCCGGCGGTACGGCCGCACGCCCGACTACCTCACGCCTATCGTATTCAAAGACCGCTACCGGCGCGACGCTTATCCTACGGCAACCACCCGCCCGGTTCCCGTGTGCCTGTTCCTCGGTTCGTATTTTCCGATGAACGTACACGGCATCCGCTGGTTTATCAGCGAGGTATTGCCCCACGTAAACATCCGGCTGCAAATCATCGGGAAGGGCATGAGCGCCCTGGCTCCCGAAGTAAGCCGCTACGCGAACATCGAGCTGTTGAGCGATGTGCCCGACCTCGCTCCTTACATCGAGCAGGCCGACTTGATGTTGCTGCCGCTGTTCCGGGGCAGCGGCATGAAAATAAAAACCTGCGAGTCGCTGATGTACGGAAAGAATATCCTCGGCACCACCGAGACATTCGAAGGATACGAGCTGAATTTCGACCGTGTAGGGGCGCTGTGCAACACGCGGGAGGAGTTTATCGCCGCCATCCGGAAGTACGCCGCCGCGCCCGTTCCCCGCTTCAACGCGTACTCGCGCCGGGTGTTCCTGGAGAAGTATGCGGAAGAGGTGCGGCTCGGTATATTCGGGAAAATACTGGAATAAGCGCCGCCCACTGCCCGGAATTAACCGGAAAAATCGTACTTTTGCGCTGGCAAACCGAACCGCCGGTTCTTTAATCCGTATCGACATGCAATTAAAAAAACTCGCTTTCCGCACGCTCAGCTTACCGCATTACCTGCGTTTCCTGCAGTGGGGGTATTTTACCGCTTACCACTTGGGAATACTCCGAAATTCGCCCATTTATATTTACCACTACTTCGTGAAGAACCTGATACGGAAAGGGGATTACGTACTCGACATCGGCGCCAACTTAGGCTACTACTCGAAGCTGTTCTCGGCCTGGGTGGGCGACGAGGGGAAAGTATTCGCCGTAGAGCCGGTACGGCCGTACAACGAGGCGTTCCGCAAAGCTACCCGGAAACGGAAAAACATCGTGCTTTACCCGTACGCACTCGGAACGGAGGAAAAGGAAATCACGATGGTGGCTCCGCTGTATGCGGGTTATCTGCATACGGGCCTGCCGCACGTAGACGACGGAAAAAAAGGGAACGAGCCGGAGATAGAAGCGCTTACGTTCCGGGCGGAAATGAAGATTCCTTCGCGGCTGTTCGGCGACCTGGAGAAGCTCGATTACATCAAATGCGATATAGAAGGGTTCGAAACGACGGTACTCGAAGACCTGGAAGAGGTAATCCGGCGTCATAAGCCGGTGGTACAGGCGGAAATACTGGAGCCGAACCAGCCGGAAATGCTGGATTTTTTCCGTTCGCTGGGATACGAGGCGTACCAATTGTACGGGGGACGGTTAACGAAAATCGTCCGGCTGCCGGCGCTTATCGACGGGGATTTTATTTTCCTGCCGGCCGGAGAGAAGCGGTTCGGGCACCTAATAGCGCAATAAAAAGACGGGGGATTCCCGCCGGAATAAATAACGGTACGCAGGAGCACCGGCTGTTTTCGTGGGTAACTCACTGCCAAGAAGAAACGTTCCGGGTTATAATCGAGGCCACTTCCTTATCACCGGCCAGTCGCTTTAAAGCATTTATTCACTGCTTGTTCCTTTTATGCAGGCTGCCCGGGCGGTTTTCAGTGAAAAGAATTCCTGTAAAAAGGAGCCGCCCGCACGGCAAAAGCCGGCTACCGGCGCCTTTTTTGTCTGGCCGGTTTTCCGGGCCGGCTTACAGGCGGGCGCCGTTTACAGCGACAGGATAGCCAGCGCCTCGCGTATCCGGCATTCGAAGGTATGCCGCTCGCTTACAATCCGGTGCGCCCGGGCTGCCGCTTCCGAAGTATCGGCTGTGAGGAACTGTTTCGCCATCCGGATAAACTCTTCGTCGGTACGGAACATGGCCACTTCGCCGCCGGGATACACGCCGGCGATAAACGCATTGTAATCCACCAACTGGAAAGCGCCGGCGCCACAGATTTCGAACACCTTCGGGTTCGCTCCCTCTACCGATTGGGCATGATGGATGTTGACGCACAACCGGGCCCGGTTATACAGCCGGTTCACTTCTTCGGGCGGAACGCTCCTGTTCATAAATACCGTGCGCTTTTCCCGGAACAGCCATTTCAACGGATTCTTCTCGATTGGCTTGTACGGCCCGTAAATCCGTATGGTACAGGTATCGCCCAGTTCGCGAACCAGCGCTTTCAGCAACCGGATCCGTTTCGGATAACGGTATAAGGCTCCCACGAACAACACGTCGATGTCTTTCACGCCCGGCACCGGATAATACACCGCCGGGTCGTATCCTTGCGGCAAAAACCAGGCATTTATCCCGAGCGCCTTCAGTTTCTCCACGTCGCTTTTCTCGAAGCAGAAGTACGCATCCGTTTCAGACGCTATCGCTACACTGTCGGGGTGCCGGAAAGCGCCGTCGAGCATCCATACCGCCACTTTACTCCCTTCTTTGAACCGGCGCACGGTTTCTTTTTCGAGGATGTCGCCGTTGTAAATAAAAACCAAGTCGGGCCGGTAGGCATCGTAACAGGCGGTTACCGCCGTGTTGAACAAACGGCGGCTTTTCCGGCGCAGCCATTTGCTGTGCGGAAAGAGCTTCCGCAGGATTTTATTCTTCCGGTTAAAGGGATGCACCGGCTCGTCGTACTCCATCACTTGCGTACGATACCCTAACGCATCGAAAGCACGCCGGATACTTTCGTTGTATCCGAAAAAGGAGGGGCCGAGAATCAATACTTTCTTTTCCATCGCTTTTTATTTCTTACGCCGGTCGAGGATGGTACGGAGCGCCCGGTCGAGACCGGAGAGAATAGCGCTCCAGCGGAAACGTTCCGAGTAGTTCCGGACAAGCCCGTAAAACGGCTCCGTATCGAATGCGCCCCCGGCGATTTGTCCGAGCATCCCGGCCAGTTCTTCTTCCGTGCGGACGATACGTCCTACCCGTTCCGAATCGGTGAGGAAAGCGGCCGGAGCCACCGGGGTGGTAAGCAAATAGTTTCCGAAATACAGCGCTTCGACCAGCACCAAGCCGAAACTTTCGTACCGGGAGGTAAGGCAACATACCTTCGCCCGGTTATACCAGCCGTACAGTTCCGTCCGGCCGGTAATCGGGCCGGTGAAAACCACCTGCTTTTTTAACGCCGGGCGCGACGCTAAGAACGATTCGCTCCACTCCCGGAACGCCTCGTTTACCGGTCCGACCAGCGCGATTTTCCAATCTTTCAAATCCACCTGTGCCGCCGCACGCAACAACAGTTCATGGTTTTTCTCGGGAGCGCCGATGCGCCCTACGGCAACCAGCAGGTTTTCCTTCTCTCCGGCCGGAAGCACTTGTATGCCTTCGTTTTCTATCGCTTTACCGTCGATGCCGTTCGGCAGCAACAGCAATTTTCCTTTTAGTGCCGGAATCGCCTTTTCCAGGTAATCGAAAGCCGAAGGCAGCTCGCACGAAACCACGTCGGCTATATGCCGGAAAAACCAATTATATCCTTTCAGCCGCCAGGCGTGTATCCGTTGCGTTTTCTGGGCGTCGAACCGTTCGATGTTTATATCTAACTTGATATACACTATTCCTTCAGGATTGAACAACTTATAGATAAACCCGTAGAACAGGGATTCCTGCGTGTTGTGGTACAGGTTCAACACGTCTATCTCCCGGGCATGTTTCCGAAGGTAAGCCACCGCCTGCCGGGAAATCCGGCCGAACGCATAGCTTTTATCCTCCGGAAGGAAGTGTATTTTCAATCCTTTCACTTCCCGCTCCAGCGCCGGGTACGCCGTTTCGTTCCGGAAACACACGAGCGTGGAATCGTAGCCGTAATCGCGGTACAGGATGTACGGAATCATCCCTACATCTTTGAGCAAATGCACGTTGGCCGCAGGCGGGAACAGCGTGACAAAACGTTTCTTTTTCTTCATTTGCCGCTCGTATATCGTTGAAATACCTGTTTATTCGTTTCCTTTTTCATTTCCCAGTAGGCTTTTTTCCGGGCGTTTCCGAGCAAGGCGGCGAGGCAGGCACGCAGGCCGCATTTAAATGCCGAAAGCCGGTACAACCGCTCGGCTCCTTTCTTTCCGTACCGCTTCCCGAAAAAAACATACTGCCCTTCCAGGTAACGCTGTACCCGGGATGCATCGGCATAATCCGATTGTCCTTCGAGGTGGATAATCCGGGCTTCCGGAACACTCGCCACCTCATAGCCGGCGCGAACGATACGGAAACACAATTCCGTTTCCTCGAAATTCATAAAGAAATCGGGCGAGAAAAGACCCGTTTCGTCGAGTACGGAGCGCTTTATCATCAAATCGGCGCCCACTACCGATGCTACCGGCAACGGACGCCCAGTATAATTATAATGTACCGACCTACGGGCGCGCCACGGTTGCCGCTCTACGTGAAAAGCAGAAAGGAACTCTTCGTACAGCGAAGGGAAGAAGCGGCCGAACGAATTGACCGGCTTCCCGGCGGCATCTGTCAGGTTGCCCCCGCAAGCGCCTGCTTCCGGCTCGCCCGCCAGGTAACGAAACAAAATCCCGACGGCATTGTTTACCAGCAGCGTGTCCGGATTCAGAAAAAACAGCGCGGTTCCCTGTGCGACCTGTACACCGAGGTTATTGGCCCGCCCGAAACCCAGGTTACCTCCTGCTTCCAGGAGGCGCACGTCGGGATAAGCGTTTCGGATTTTTTCTACGGAACCGTCGGCCGAGCCATTATCGACCACGATGATTTCGTACGTAACGCCTGCCGTTTTTTCTTTCACCGTCCGGATACTGTCCAGCACCAAGGCGGCCGTTTTATAGTTTACATAAATAATCGATACGTCCATCTTTTTTCCGTTTAACGAAGCGCATATTCGCCGGTTTTGCCCTTCCACGCATGCACGATGCCCAGCAACAGCGCCTTAAATTTACGGTATTTATCCGGTTCTGTCAGCAAAATCGTCAACGGACGCCAGAAAAACAGGGCCTTGAACGTACCCGGCGCCTGGGAATATTCCGGATACAACCGCCTCAGATACAAGCTATTTCTTACCAGATAATACGTACGTTGGGCGGAATAGTTGGGCGAAACCAACTTTCCCCATAAAAACGGCTTTACCGTTACATCGCCCAATACATGGTGCATATATACGGTATTTATCCTGACCATCCGCCGGTTTTGTTTCCGGGCCCGGAAACAAAACTCCGTATCGACGGCGTCGATAAAAAAATCTTCCCGGAACAAGCCGACCGCCTGCAAAGCGGATAAACGGTAAATCGTACCGGAAGTAATGGTAATCTCCGCTTGTTCGGTTTCCGGCTGCCCGGGCACATAAGGGTGCGTATTGGCAGAAAAGGATACTTCCGCAGCATCGGAGCGATTCCGCACGGAACGGAGAAAAGCCTTGAACATGCCGGGAGCGAACCGGCTGTCCTGATCCATGGTAAGCAAATGGGTAAAGCCGTTTTCCAGCCCGTACCGTACGGCCCGGTTCAGCGGCAGGCCGATTCCGGCGTTGCGCCCGACGTCGCAACGGATAATCCGCTGTTCCGAAAGGGCGTCGAATGTGAACTCCCGCCTGTCGGACGGAGGCGTATTATCCCACAGTATCAGCTTGTCCAGGCCGCCGAGATAAGAAAGTATATTTTGCATTACTTCCCCGTCGGGATAATAGAGTATGACGATTCCCAGCGTTTTCATCTTTTTTGTCCTAAGATAATGTGGTCGGCCTCGGTGCTGCAACGGAACAGCACCGGCATATCCAGGTATCCGAACAGCGCGCTCAGGCAATCCGGAGTAAATACATGGTGGTGGAAGCAGCGGTTTCGCTCGTTGGCCAGGCAACGCTGCCGGAACGAAGCCGCATCGCCCGCCCGCGAATCGAGCGCCAGGTCGTGAAGGGAAACGATTTCGCCGTAATGGGTCATATCCGCTTCGGTTACGTCAGTTTCATAGTCACGCACCAGGTGTTCGAAAGAAGTATCGGGTCGGAGCCGGTCGAAATTGCGTTTTTTGTTAGGAACAATCAGTAATAGCACGCCGCCGGGCTTGAGTATTTCCATCCAAGCTTTCAACGCTTTTACGGGATTGGCCACATGCTCCAGGCAATTGGAGGAAATAATGAAATCGTAGGTAGCAGGCTTTATCCGCGACGATACGCCGGAGGCTTCGCCGATATATTGCCGGCCGAGCGGAAGCACGTCATAGCGATACACATCGCCGGCTATCGTTCCTTCCCAAACGGTTACCGACGAGTAGTTGCATCCGTCGACCGTTTTGCACACGGCGTACACCGGACAAGCGCCTTCCGGCCCGAAAATCGCACTGGGGCCGCCTATCTCCATGCCGTTCTTGCCCCGGAAGAAAGAAAGGAACCGGCCGAACCGGCGCTTTAACCGGAATGCCTGCCAGGTAAGGCGCGGATTCCGGGCGACGGCCAGCAGCTTTCCCAGGAACAAGGTATAGATGGCATTTCGCAAGCTGGCGGGCAAACAACGGTATAAACGGGTAAGCATAAGGCTACAGCGTTAAATGTGTTAAATAGAAGCAAGCGCGGTCGCCGTCGGCAGCGGCATTCAGCCGGGCGGAAAACGACTTGAACTCCCTGATTTCTTTTTTCGTAAAAAGCGTCACGTCTTCGGTAAACGTATACCCCCGGAGGTACTTTTCGGAAATGGTTAGTTGATGGTACTGGGAATCGTAAACCACCCGCCCGAGCTTCAACCGGTTCTTCTGTGCCAGGTAATCGAGGCTTTTTACCGTATGCAGGAAGAAATGCCGCGGCGCGTCGATTTCGAACCAGTCGACCCCGTATTTGCGCCAGGCATAGCAATCGGCTACGGGAATCCGGATCAGCAACGTTCCGTTGTCCGCCAACAGGGTGGCGAGCCGGGCGAGCACCCGCGCAGGCTCGGCCATATGCTCGAACGAATGATGAAGCATAATCAAATCGTATGTACCTTCGAGGTCGAAGATTTCCTTTTTATAGATTCTCCCGCCGTGCTTCAACGGGATGTCTGCGGCGATATACGGGTCGGCGCCGGTTAAACGGGTAAAGCCGCAATCGCCCAGGATATTCAGCAATTCGCCGCTTCCGCAGCCTACATCCAGTATCCGGCTGTCGAACCGGACCAGCCCTTTATGCAGCCAAGCATAAAAATCGCGGTAATACTCCGGCTTATATTTCCGGGCGAGCCAACCCGGCAGGTTGGTTTTACCTACCTGATGCCTCAAGGCACAGCGCATCAGGTAATACGAAAACCGGGCTTTGAGCGACTTCCGGCCGGCCTGCGCAGCGGAGTTACCGAACGAATAATAAGCCGCCGGATAATACACGGTCATATCTTCCGGAATACGGGTGAGCTGCAAGCATCCGCAGGCCGGGCATTTTACATAAACAAACTCGTGCCGTAGCCCGAACATCATTTCTTTTACTACGTACGGTGCGTTGTTTTCGGTATTACCGCATATTTTACATTCGTATTCCATTTGCAAAACCCGTTTTTTACTTTATATCTTCCCGGCCGACGGAGGAACCGTGCGCCGCAGTTTATCTTTTCCATACGGAAGAAACCGCCTTATTTACCAACCGGTTTATTTCCGGTGATACCTTACCGAAATAGATAAGCGCCGATGCTACGACCGCAATAACCAGCGTACGGTAGATGCCGTCTATCCACGGATTGGCGAAAACGGGCAGCAACCGGTCGACTCCCGCCAGAAGCAAGATAATTCCGATTTGTTTCAACGTTCCCAGCGTATAGGGGTTTCCTTTTATCTTCACAAAGATAATCCATTGCTGGATACTGTACGAAACCAGGCAGGTTATCGCGGTAGCCAGCGCGGCACCCAGCACGCCGTAGATAGGTATTAACAGGTTGTTCGAGAAAATGGTGAGGGCCGTAATAAAAAAGGCGAAATAAATAGTCCAGTGGTAATACTTGGTGTAACTAATCAACGTACCGCCGAAACTCAACGTTACTTCCACCAGCTTGGCCAACCCCACGAAAAAGAACACCCACTTCCCCGCCCGGTAATCGGCTCCGTTGGGAATAATCGCGTAGATGTTGTCGATATTTACCCAAACCAGGATGAAAATAATACTGCCCGCCACCAGTTGATGAAGCGATACCTGCTTGTATAACGTATTGGCTTTCCGGAAATCGCCTTTCTTCAATGCTTCGGACGCCACGGGCCCGGAAATGGTACTGATGGAACGCGAGGGAATCTCGATAACGGCTACCATGTAAAAGGCGAGGGTATAAACGGCTGCATATTCGAGCCCCAGGTTGGAACTCACCATAAACGTATCGACTTTGCTAATCAGGGTGCCGCCCAACGAGCCGATGACGATTAAGGAAGTGTAGGAAAAGAAGTCTTTCCGGAGTTTTTTCCCTACAAAGGCCGGGTCGTGTTTCAGGCTCACGGGGCCGATACGGGATACATAATAAAAGATGGCGAGCATGACAACTCCGTATATTCCCACAAAACAGGCGATAAACTGCGAAAGGGTGATGAGCCGGAAACCGTACAGGATATACACGGCGGCCAACAGAATGCGCAGGAAAATCTCTTTTACCAGCTTAGGCATGGCAATCCGCATCAGTACGGCCGAGTAGGTTTCGAACACGGCGGTATAAAGCAAAAAGCATCCTAAGGGAAGCACCCAGTAATAATACTCGACGAACAGCTCGGAATTAGCCTGAAAATAATCGGCAATCGGTTCTTTAAGCAGCAGGAAAAGCCCCCCGAACACCAATGTGCCTATCAGGGGAACGGTTATTAGGTAAAAGAAAAAGCCGTTGTGTTTTTTTTCTTCGTTTTTAAAATACGGAAAGAACCTTACTATCGAGCTGCCGGCGCCCAACTGGGCGAAGCTGCAAAACATCAGCGCGGCGTTGAGCAACACGCTCGTAAGGCCGAACACTTCCTGCGGAAGAAATTTGACCACGACGAACATCTGCACCAGGAATCCGATAAAGACCCCGACGTAATTCACGACCGTCGCCTTGATGCTCTGACGAATGACAACTCCCATACGATTCGATTCTGTATTGCCGGTAAAGGAGGTAAAGATACGGATTATTCGGCAATCCTTACCAAACTAATTCGCGAAAGAGTTTTTCGGCCGTGGCGTCCAGGTCGGGCGAGAAGCCGGAATGCGGACGCGAGGTTTGCAGGCACGAACTCCGTACGGCCGTGAGCCAGCGAAAACGCTCGGCTATTTCGAGCGCGGCTATCGGGCCGCCGTCTTTTTCGCCCTTACAGATTTTTTCGAACGAACGCAACGCGGCCTGTACCGTGTCGCTGTCTAATTCGGTGGAAAAAAGGCGCAGTTTGTTTTCGTCGATGCGGTACAGCATCTTGATAAAGCGGGCTTGTTTCGAAAACAAGACGATTCCGATATTGATGAACTCTTCGCGCTCTACCTTGGGTACGAGCCGGATCACGGCGTATTCATATAAGTAATTCTCGGGCATGGAGGGCTTCGTTTACAAACAGTTCGGAACGGGCGATTCTTTCGGTGAGGAATCGCGCATACATTTCTCTTAATCGGGCGGGAGTTTCTTCCGTATCGTTCCACCGGAGCCAGTCGTCGGGAATCAGGGTGGTGATTTCCCTGATTTTCTCCGGGGTAAGCAACGCTTTGCATCCGGCATCGACTTCGGCGATAAGGGAAGCGCGGGGCAACAACACATGGTGCTTCACCTGGGGAAAGGGGCTCAGGATGTGCTTTTCGCGCGTGGACGGGGTATAATGGAAATACAGGGCGGCTCCGTGGTCGATTAGCCAGAGTTCCTTGTGCCAGGTAAGCATATTGGTGTTTTTTACCGTACGGTCGATATTGGCGAGCAACGCATCCAGCCATACTACCTGCGAAGCGAGCCGGGGCTCTACCGCCGTTACCGCCGGATCGAACGTGAGGGCGCCGGAAAGGAAATGAAGCCCCAAATTAAGGCCGCGGCTGGCCCGGAGCAAATCCTGTATTTCTTCGTCGCCCTCGGTGCGGCCGAAGGCTTCGTCGAGCTCGAGGAAAACCAGTTCGGGTACGCGCAAACCCAATGCCCGTGCGATTTCGCCGCCTAACAATTCCGCAATCAACGCTTTGGTACCGTGGCCTGCGCCTCGGAATTTCACTACATACTTAAAGCCGTCGTCGGCTTCGGCCAATGCGGGCAACGAACCGCCTTCGCGCAGGGGCATGATATACCGGGTAACATTCGCTGTACGTAATTCCATATTTTTTCGTTTAAGCCTCACGGGTATGCTTAAATACGACCGGCACAAAGGCTCTGAGGCGTTGAGTCCGGAATATAAACAAATAAAAACCGGCTATTTCTTTCCGTAGTTTGTTTATTATCCTGCTGTTAAAGGCGCCCCTGTCGCTTTTTTCAAAGCAATGCAGTGTGAACCGAACGCAGAAACAAACTGTGCCCGGTTATGTCGGGGCGCCGTTTATCTTCGTTTTATTCTGTAGGACAAAAATAAGAAAGGTTTTTCAATTGGTATCTAACGCGCGCCGCTTTTCCGCTTCGTTACGCCGGATTCGTATCTTGCTCTTTGTTGCCGGGTTTGATAAAACCCACCGGGTTACGGGGTTTAACGGGTTTCTTTCCGGTTTGGAGTTCGGCCAACGTGCGGTTTATCAGCTCCAGTTGCACGCGCGTATCTTCGTTGATGTCGTTATAGTCGGTGAATACGTCTTCCATATAGGCTTTGATTTCACACACTTCACGTTCCAACGCAGCTATTTTATTTTCTATGGGAGAAACGGTTACCATTTTACGAATCGCAACGAAGGCGCGCACTACCAAAACGCTGGCTTGTACTGCAATATCGCTGCGAAGCACACTCGATAGCATCACTACGCCATGTTCGGTAAAGACCAGAGGAAGAGCGGATTTCGGCCTTTTCACATGGGATGTCATCACAATTTGTGACGACATGGCGGCCCATTCTTCCCGGGTTAACCGGAACATAAAGTCGGCAGGAAAACGTTCTATATTACGCTTTACCGACTGATTCAGAACGCGTGTTTCTACCTGATAAAGCTCAGCCAGGTCGAAATCGAGCATGACCTTTTGCCCGCGAATCTCGTAAATTTTACTTTGAATGAGTTGTACTTGTTCCATAGTAGCAGATTTTAATTAAATATATCAGTCGGTTCCTTAGCCGGGTTTACCCCCTAACTATGCATATACGCCGCTTTTATTTGAGGTCGATATTTGCGACCTCAACCTTCCGATTTGATAAAACCCACCGGGTTACGGGGCTTCCCGGGTTTCTTTTCGGTTTGGAGCTCGGCCAACGTACGGTTTATCAGCTCCAGTTGCACACGCGTATCTTCGTTGATGTCGTTGTAGTCGGCAAACACGTCTTCCATATAGACTTTGATTTCACGCACTTCGCGTTCTAATACCGTTATTCTATCCTCTACAGGAGCGGTTCCCACTATCTGCCGTACAGCTACGAAAGCACGCATAATTCCCATATTTATTTGTATGGCCGTTTTAGAATTCAATACGCTGCTAAGCATCGCTACCCCTAATTCGGTAAACGCATACGGATTGTGTCGAACACCCATTTTTATCGTATTGGAGATCACAACTTGTGATTTCCAATTTTTTGTTTCTTCATCAGTCAAGCGAAACATAAAATCTTCGGGAAACCGGTCGGCATTCCGTTTCACTGCCTGGTTCAAGCTACGGGTTTCCACGCCGTACATTTCCGCCAAGTCGCGGTCGAGCATCACTTTCTGGCCGCGAATCTCGTAAATTCTCTTTCGGATTACTTGCAATTGTTCCATAGTTCATGGGGGGAGGGGTAATCTGGTTACGTATGACTCTCCGGTGTGATAAAACCCACCGGGTTACGGGGCTTCCCGGGTTTCTTTTCGGTTTGGAGCTCGGCCAACGTACGGTTTATCAGCTCCAGTTGCACACGCGTATCTTCGTTGATGTCGTTGTAGTCGGCAAACACTTCCTCCATATACGTTCTGAGTCGGTTTAATTCGCTCCGGATTTCCACCAGGCTGTCGGCAGGCGGCTCCACCAACATGCGGCGAATCGCGACAAAGGCGCGCATAATGCCCCGGTTTACTTCTATGGCCATTTCCGAGTTAAGAACACTACTCAACATAGCCACCCCCAACTCGGTAAAAGCGAAAGGCATGTACTTAAAATTTCCTCCGCGCCCCCGGTTCAAGGTCACAATTTGTGATCTTGAAAGTTCTTCCCGAGTGACCTCGAACATAAAATCATCTCCTTCGAACCGCTTCGGATTACGCCGTACGGCCTGTTTCAATACCCGCGTTTCGATACCGTACATTTCAGCCAAATCGAAATCCAACATCACCTTCTGTCCGCGGATTTCATAAATCTTGTTCCGGATAAGTTGCAATTGTTCCATAGTAAGTAAGTTTTAGTCAGTGTATTTTCAACCACGGAAGTAAGACCTGCCGATGCGCCTTACCTCCGTGTGTGGATTATCCGTATAAACCGGGGTTATTTCACTTCGCTGCCCGGCTTTACTTCTTTCTCCGGCATGATTACCGCCAGTTTGCCGTCGAAGTTCTCGGCCGAAAGAATCATTCCTTCCGAAACAATCCCTTTCAGCTTGCGGGGCGCCAGGTTCGCGATAAAACAGATTTGCT
Organism: Parabacteroides sp.; assembly: GCA_048468815.1. Taxonomy (GTDB): domain Bacteria; phylum Bacteroidota; class Bacteroidia; order Bacteroidales; family Tannerellaceae; genus Parabacteroides_B. The sequence goes on along the minus strand of DBGBSM010000038.1, from coordinate 10,577 downwards.
TGCCTACCAGCTCTTCCGGCGCATAATGCTGCGCGATGCCCGATACGATGGTGCGGGTAGCCCCTAACCCGTCGTCGATTTTGAATTGCAGCAACTTATCCGCCTTAGGCACCCGGGCGCATTCGAGCACCGTTCCCACGCGAATATCCAATTTGGTAAAATCGTCGAAAGCGATCGTTTCCCGTACCGGGTTTGCCTTGTAGTTAGCCGCCTCGTTCGCCTTCTTGGTATCCAGCAACTTCTGCACTTGCTTCTCGATTACCTCGTCGTCCATCTTTTCGAACAACAGCCCGGGCGTATTCAGCTGATGCCCCGCCTCCAGCAAATCGGTAGCGCCCAGCCGGTTCCAGCCCAGCGGTTCCACATCGAGCATATCGTTCAGCTTCTTCATGCTGAACGGCAGGAAAGGTTCGAATGCAATCGCCAGGTTGGCCGTAATCTGCAAGGCGATATTCAAAATCGTTTGTACGCGGCCCATATCCGTTTTAGCCAGTTTCCACGGCTCCGTGTCGGCCAGGTATTTGTTTCCGATGCGCGCCAGGTTCATCGCCTCCTTCTGTGCATCCCGGAAATGATACGTATCCAGTAACCGTTCCAACGCCTGTTTCACATCCGCGAAATCGGCCAGCGTTCGCTTATCGTACTCCGTGAGCTCGCCGCAGGCAGGTACCTTCCCGTCGAAATACTTCTGTGTAAGTACCAGCGCCCGGTTTACGAAGTTGCCTAAGATAGCCACCAGTTCGTTATTATTGCGCGCCTGGAAATCCTTCCAGGTAAAATCGTTGTCTTTCGTTTCCGGAGCATTCGCCGTAAGCACGTAACGCAACACATCCTGCTTGCCCGGCATATCCACCAGATACTCGTTCAGCCACACCGCCCAGTTACGCGAAGTAGAAATCTTATCGCCTTCGAGATTCAGGAACTCGTTGGCCGGCACGTTTTCCGGCAGGTTGAACGAGCCTTCGGCTTTCAGCATCGAAGGGAATACGATGCAATGGAACACGATGTTGTCTTTCCCGATAAAATGCACCATCTTGGTTTCCGGGTCTTTCCACCACGTTTCCCACGTGTCGGGCAACAACTCTTTCGTGTTCGAGATATAGCCGATAGGCGCATCGAACCACACATACAACACCTTCCCGTCGGCTCCTTCCACCGGAACCGGAATGCCCCAGTCCAGGTCGCGGCTTACCGCGCGGGGTTGCAGCCCCATATCCAGCCACGACTTGCACTGGCCGTATACGTTCGGCTTCCATTCCTTGTGCTCTTCGAGAATCCAGTTGCGCAGGAACGGCTCGTGCTTATCCAGCGGCAAGTACCAGTGCTTCGTTTCCTTCTTCACGGGCACGCTGCCCGTAATAGCCGACTTGGGATGAATCAAGTCCATCGCGCTCAACGACGTACCGCACGCTTCGCACTGGTCGCCGTACGCCCGCTCGTTACCGCAATGCGGACACGTGCCGGTGATATACCGGTCGGCCAGGAACTGGTTCGCCTCCTCGTCGTAATACTGCTCGCTCGTTTTCTCGATAAACTCGCCCTTTTCGTATAGGGCGCGGAAGAAATCGGACGCCGTGCGGTGATGCGTGGCCGAAGTGGTACGCGAATAAATATCGAACGAAATGCCGAAATCCTCGAACGACTGCTTGATAATCGCGTGATACCGGTCGACCACCTGCTGAGGGGTAATTCCCTCGGCTTTGGCTTTCAAAGCGATAGGTACGCCATGTTCGTCGGAACCGCCTATCATCAGTACTTCTTCTCCTTTCAGCCGGAGGTAACGGGCATAAATATCGGCAGGCACATACACGCCGGCCAGGTGCCCGATGTGAACCGGCCCGTTGGCATACGGCAAAGCCGTGGTTATCAATGTTCTTTTAAAATGCTTTTCCATGTGTGCGTTATTTCTTTTGAAACGCAAAAATACATAAAAATCGGCTATTTTACAGCCTGTTCCTTTATTTGGGCTGCAAAAGAGTAAAAATTCGATTGCCGCTTGCTGTTTCCAAGGCAACATGCGAGGCCTTACACGCCCATAAGGCGGTTAAACCGGTTGCCGACGGCGTCGGCAATATTGCCAAGGGCGTCGGCAAGTTTGCCGAGGACGTCGTTTTTATTGCCGAGGACGTCGGCAAACGATTTCTTTCCGGTAAAGCCGGAAAACAGCAAGCATCTTTCCGGAAATTCACCCGTATCCTGCAAATAATAAAGCTGCCGTTTGCCGTTCGTAAAATAAATCCTATTTTTGCAATTCATAAAAACAACCTATCGACATGGCAAACGGCGGAACGAAAACGGCATGGAAAGTACCCGAGCCAACCTTGAGGAGGCTCCCGTGGTACCTGGCATTCGTGAAGCTGCTCAAGCAGAAAGGCGAAACTTTCGTATCTTCCACCCAGATCGCCAAAGAAATAAACGTGGATTCTTCGCAGGTTGCCAAAGACTTGTCGTTCGTTGCCATTGCCGGCAAAACCCGGGTGGGATACGAAATCGACACGTTGATTCGCGTACTGGAAAGTTTCCTCGGCTTTACGGCCAGCCACAAAGCCTTTCTTTTCGGGGTGGGAAGCCTGGGAGCCGCTTTGCTGCACGATTCGGGCCTGAACCAGTACGGGCTGGAAATCATTGCCGGATTCGACGTGCGCGACGAGCTGAACGGAAAAACGATTCACGGGATTCCGGTGTTCCATATGCGTGATTTCCCTGAAAAACAACAAACGTTGGGAGCCACCATCGGCATTATTACCGTACCGGTGGAAAAAGCCCAGGAGGTAACCGACGAAATCATCGCCGGCGGCATCAAGGCACTTTGGAACTTCACCCCTTTCCGCATCCGGGTACCGGAGCACGTGGTGGTGCAAAACACGTCGATGTACGCCCACCTGGCCGTGATGTTCAACCGGCTCAACTCCATCTCTCTCCCGACAACAGACAGATAAATAACATGAAGATTATTGCCGTAGGAATGAATTACGCAGCTCATAATACGGAGTTGCATCATTCGCTGGAACTCGCGGAGCCGACGCTTTTCATGAAGAGCGACTCGGCATTGCTGAAAGACGGGAAACCGTTTTTTATTCCCGACTTCTCGAACGAAGTGCATTACGAAACCGAAATCGTAATCCGCATCGACCGGCTGGGAAAAAACATCGCCGAGCGGTTCGCCCACCGGTATTACCATGAGCTTACGGTAGGCATCGATTTTACGGCCCGCGACTTGCAAAACCGGCTGCGGGCGCAGGGCTTGCCCTGGGAAATCAGCAAGTCGTTCGACAATTCGGCGGTAATCGGCGAATTTATTCCGGTTGAACGAGCCGGCGACATCCAACGGTTGCCGTTCCGCCTCGACATCAACGGGAATACGGTGCAGCAGGGCAACACGGCCGACATGCTTTTCGGCATCGACCGGATTATCGCTTATGCCAGCCGCTTCTTCACCCTGAAGATGGGCGATTTGATTTATACCGGTACGCCGGCAGGCGTAGGACCGGTAAAAATAGACGACCATTTGCAGGGCTATGTGAACAACGAGAAATTAGTAGACTTTTATGTAAGATGAAAATACGGGTAGGATTCGGATACGACGTACATGCGTTAACAGCCGGCCGCGAATTGTGGCTGGGCGGAATAAAGATAGAACACTCGCTCGGCCTGCAAGGACACTCGGATGCCGACGTGCTGATTCACGCCGTCTGCGACGCTTTACTGGGAGCGGCCAACCTGCGCGACATCGGGTATCACTTCCCGGATACGGCAGGCGAGTACAAAAATATCGACAGCAAAATCCTGTTGCGCGATACGGTGCGGCTTATCCGCGATAAAGGATACGAAATCGGCAACATCGACGCCACCGTTTGCGCCGAACGGCCGAAGCTGAACCCGCACATCCCGGCCATGCAGCAAACCCTGGCCTCGGTAATGGGTATCGACCCCGACGATGTTTCCATCAAAGCCACCACCACGGAAAAGCTCGGATTTACCGGACGGCAGGAAGGCATGTCGGCGTACGCTACGGTACTGATTGCACGCACTACGGCGGATAATCCGTAAAAAGGATTACCACAACGGCGAATAAAACGCATTGTCGATATGCTCGATGCGGTAACCGGCCTCCGTTTTGATTACCGTTACGATGTCGAACCGTACCGGCAATTGCACGTCGAACTTACGCACATACACATCGGCAGCCGCCACGGTGCGTTTGATTTTAGGCATATCCACCGCTTCCTGCGGCGCTTCGAGGCAATTTTCGCTGCGGGTTTTTACCTCTACCACCACTAGTTCTTGCTCCGTAGCGGCCACTATATCCAGTTCGTTCCGCCGGTAACGCCAGTTCGTATGGAGCACGGTATACCCGTGTGCCTGCAAATAAGCGCGGGCCTGCGCCTCCCCTTCTTTTCCCAACACGTTATGCTGTGCCATCGGTACAAATTTGTACAAAAGTAATTATTTTCTTTTTTATTATCACTGAACGGATTACATTTGCAGCAGAATGAAAAAAGAGCGTAAAAACTCGGCTGCACAGCCTTGCCATCCCCGGATACACCCGGTTATTTTCCGCCTCAACGACGAAGAGATGCGGATGGTAGACCGCTATTTGTCGCGCTACAAGATAGAAAACCGGTCGCGCTGGTACCGCGAAACCATCCTGTCGCACGTACTGAAAATGCTGGAGGAAGACTATCCCACCCTCTTCAACGAAAACGAAATGCGGCGATGAACCCCTTTACCGACGAGTATTTTATGAAACAAGCCTTGCAGGAAGCGCGCCTGGCCGCCGCAGAAGGCGAAGTACCGGTAGGAGCCGTAATCGTATGCCGCAACCGGGTAATCGCCCGCGCCCATAACCAAACCGAGCGGCTCAACGACCCTACCGCCCACGCGGAAATGCTGGCCGTTACCGCCGCCGTAAACGCATTAGGAGCCAAATACCTCGCCGATTGCGCCCTGTATGTTACCGTAGAGCCGTGCGTGATGTGCGCCGGCGCCCTGAGCTGGGCGCAAATCGGTACGCTCGTTTACGGCGCTTCCGACGAGAAAAAAGGATTCGTTCGCTACGCACCCCAGGCGTTGCATCCGAAAACGATGGTAAAAACAGGTATCCTGGCAGCGGAATGCGCCGAAGAAATGAAGCGTTTTTTCAAGGAGAGAAGAAAATAGAACCCGTACTTTTCCTTTCGAAATAAAGCACGTTCCGTTACAAATGCAACGATTTTGCGGGGCACGCTTCCACGCACCGGAGGCACAATATACATTCCGTTCCGTTCAGTCGCTTACGGGAATTATCCCTCATATCCACCTCCATCGGACACACTTTGTTACATTTGCCGCAGCCGATGCATTTATCCGTATCGTTTTTCACGCGCAACCAGGCGTAATAACTCGCCGGCTTTAAAAATACGGTAACGGGGCAAACATATTTACAGAAAGCGTGATTGTCTTTTAAGGCAAAGGCTAATCCGAAGCCTACGGCGTAATACAGTACATTACCGGCAATAAAACTCCAGAACATGATTTGCTTCACTCCCGGTACCTGGAAAACAAAAAGAGCCCCTACAAACAAAAGCGAGGCGGAGAAAACGATATAGCGGATAAAGCCGATTCTTTTCCGCGGCTGTCGCGGCGTTGGGTACGGCAACCGCTTCGAACAGGAACCAGAGCAGAAGGGGGAGCGTATAGTTCTTCATCGCGCCACTCCGCCCGCAATATCGAGCAACTCGTTGGTAATGGCCTGCTGGCGCGACTTGTTATATTGAACGGTAAGCCCCTGAAGCAAATCGGTGGCGTTATCGGTAGCCTGCTGCATCGCCATGGTACGCGCGCCGTGCTCGGAAGCGGCATTATCGAGCAGCCATGCGAACAGCTTGACCCGGAGCACCTGCGGCAGTAACAGCACCACCAGTTCCTCCGGCGACGGCTCCAGTATGTAATCGGTGTTTCCGGCAGGCAGCTCTCCGTTACCGGCTTGCGGTTCCACCGGCAGGTACGTTCCGGTAGTAAGTACTTGCACCATCTGGTTATGGTAATGGTGATAAAGCACCTCCACCCGTTTTACTTTTCCCGCAGCATACAAATCCATCAGGGTAGAAGCCAACGAAGCGGCCGCCTCATAGGTAGGCTTTTCGGACAGCGAATCGAAAATTCCTTCCACCGGATAGCCGTTCTTTTGTAGGAACTCACGGATTTTCCTGCCTATCGGAAAAAGCATTACGTCTTCTTTCGGATACCCTTTCAACCAACCCGCCAGCTCTTTTTGTACATTCACGTTGAACGCGCCGCATAATCCCGAGTTGGAAGAGCATACCACGATAGCCGTTTTCCCCTCCCGGTTCGCCTCGGCGAACGGCGAACGCACTTCGGCGCCCGAAGCGAGCAAGCGCGAAAGCATGCTGTCCAACTGTTGCTCGTACGGACGGATACGGCCGATAGCCGCTTGCGCCTGATGCAGCTTTACGGAAGCGATCATCTTCATGGCTCCCGTAATCTTCATCGTACTGGTAACCGTACCGATGCGTTCCTTTATTTCTTTGAGTGACGACATACGCGTTATGCTTTTAATCCGTCCGAAACCGAACGGGCGGTTTCTTCGATAAGGCGCCCCGCCTCGTCGTCGATAACTCCTTTTTTCAATACATCCAGCACATCCGTTTGATGAGCCGAAGCCAGTTTCTCCAGGAACTGCTGCTCGAACAAGGGTACCTTATCCAACGGCACGTCTTTGAGCAAACCGTGCGTACCGCAATACAACACGGCAATCTGCTGTTCTACCGGCATGGGGTGATACTGGGATTGTACCAAAAGGCGCGTATTTTTCTGCCCTTTGTCGATGGTAAGCGCCGTAACCGGGTCCATATCGCCCCCGAATTTGGTAAACGCTTCCAGCTCGCGGAACTGCGCCAAGTCGATTTTCAACGTGCCGGCCACCTTCTTCATGGCTTTGGTCTGGGCGTTTCCTCCTACGCGGGAAACCGAGATTCCCACATTGATAGCCGGACGGTTGCCCTGGTTGAACAAATCGGTATCCAGGAAAATCTGCCCGTCGGTAATCGAAATCACGTTGGTGGGGATATAAGCCGATACGTCGCCCGCCTGGGTTTCGATAATCGGAAGTGCGGTAAGCGAACCGCCGCCCTTTACCTTTCCTTTCAGGCTTTCCGGCAAATCGTTCATCTGCTCGGCGATTTCCTGCTGCGAAATGATTTTGGCCGCCCGCTCCAGCAAGCGGGAATGCAGGTAGAAAATATCGCCCGGATACGCCTCGCGCCCCGACGGACGGCGCAGGATAAGCGAAACCTCCCGGTAAGCTACCGCTTGTTTCGACAAATCGTCGTAAATTACCAGTGCATTCCGGCCGGTATCGCGGAAATACTCGCCTACCGCGGCTCCGGCGAACGGAGCGAAATATTGCAAGGCGGCCGGGTCGGAAGCAGTAGCCGAAATCACGATGGTGTAGTCCATCGCGCCTTTTTCCTTCAAGGTCTGCACCAGCGAAGCGATGGTAGAGCCCTTTTGTCCGATAGCCACATAGATGCAATATACCGGGTCGCCGTCTTCGAAGTTCTTACGTTGGTTGATAATGGTATCGATGGCGATGGCGGTTTTACCGGTTTGCCGGTCGCCGATAATCAGCTCGCGTTGTCCGCGTCCGATCGGAATCATGGCATCTACCGCCTTCAACCCGGTTTGCAACGGCTGGTTTACGGGTTGCCGGTAAATCACACCCGGGGCTTTCCGCTCCAGCGGCATCGGAATCCGCTCGCCGGTAATCACGCCTTCTCCGTCGATGGGTTCGCCCAGCGGGTCGATCACACGCCCCAGCAACCCTTCTCCCACATCGATGGAGGCGATACGGCCGGTACGTTTCACGGTATCCCCTTCTTCCACCCGGTCGGTGGGCCCCAGCAATACGGCGCCTACATTGTCTTCTTCCAGGTTCATCACGATGGCTTTCAAGCCGTTGTCGAATTCCAGCAATTCGCTGGCCTCGGCATTCCGGAGGCCGTAAATACGCACTACGCCGTCGCTTACCTGGAGTACGGTGCCTACTTCCTCCAACCGGATCGCATCGTTTATATCTTCCAGTTGCTTACGCAACACCTCCGACACTTCACTTACTTTTATCGTATCCATGTTCCTTTTTCCTGTTTATTTCGTTAGTTTTTCCCGGATCGACCGCAAGCGCGACGCCATACTGGCATCCAACCGGTAGGTATCGTAGTAGAACATATAGCCGCCTATCAGCTCCGGTTTTACCCGGGTGTGGAACTCGAGCGTATCCGGGGTAAGCATCCGCATGCGTTCCTGCAACTGTTTTTCCGTTTCCGGCGGAAGAGGCGCGGCCGTAACCAGCAACGCTTTCCGTATATGTTTCTCCTCCCGGTACAAATCGCCGTACATCAGGCACACGGAATAGAGCAACGGCAACCGCTTATTACGGATAAGCAAATCCACGAACCGGTCGAACTCCTTACCGGACGTGCCTCCTGCCGCCACCCGGATCAGCTCTTTTTTCCGGCTGTAAGGAAGGACGGGATTATCCAACGCCTCGCAAAGCTCCGGATTATCCGCAAAGCTCCGTGCCAGCACTTCGGTGCGGGCATACAACTCGTCTTCCGTCTTCCGGTCTTTTCCGAAAGCCAGCAAGGCTTTGGCATACCGTTTGGAGATAATACCGCTGTTCATACTACGATTTATAAATTACACGCTCGTTAAGCAAACGCTCGATCACCGCCTTCTGTTCTTTTTCGTTTTCCAGCTTGCCCCGCAACACTTTCTCCGCAATGTCGACCGACAGGCCGGCTATCTCGGAACGCACTTCCCGGATCGCTTTTTCTTTCATGTCGTTTATCTCTTTCCGGGCTTGCTCCAACTGGATACGTGTTTGCTTTTGAGCAGCCTCGCGCGCATCGCCGAGAATCCGTTTTTTCGTTTCCAGGGCTTCGGTCAGCAAGCGTCCCTGCTCTTCACGGGCCTGGCGAAGAATTTCTTCGCTCTGCACCTGGATGGTAGCCAGTTGCTCGTGCGCCTGGCGCGCCTCTTCGAGCGACCGGTCGATCAAGGCCTTCCGTTCGTCGACCATCCGGGTAATCACCGGAAAGCCGTACCTGGCCAGGATAAACACCACCACGCCGAACGAAAGCACCATCCAGAACAGCAGCCCCGTATCGGGAACCAATAATGACATGCTTTACTCTCCCTTATTTTAAAGTGCGAGGAAACAAATCAACACGGCGAACAGGGCCACCCCTTCCACCAAGGCCGCAATAATAATCATATTCATCCGGATATTATCCGCCGCCTCGGGCTGACGGGCGATAGCCGACATAGCCGAGTCGCCGATTCTTCCGATACCTATTCCGGCAGCAATGGCTGCCATACCGGCTCCGATAGCCGCGCCCACTTTTCCTAAACTTGCGGCAGCCACGGCTGCTTCTAACAATACTGCTGATAACATACTCTTTCTGTTTTTAAAGAACGTAATACGAATTAATTTATTTCATTAGCGGAATATCCACTTTCCGGAACCGTTTCAGGCTTTCTCCGGCTCTACCTGTGCCAAACCGATAAACACGGCCGAAAGCATGGTAAATACATACGCCTGGATAAAAGCCACCAGTAACTCGAGACAGTTCATAAATACGGTAAACAGTACCGCCACCGCCGACATCCCGGCATTGATAAGCGGCCCCATCGTAGCCGAAATGAATATCAGGCTCGTGATACCCAATATCACCGAGTGCCCGGCCAGGATATTGGCAAACAAACGGGCCATCAGGGCGAACGGCTTCGTAAATATACCGAACAACTCGATAAAAATCATCAAAGGCACCGGCACCTTCAGCCACACCGGCACTTTCGGCCAGAATATCTCTTTCCAATACTCGCGGGAACCGAAGATATTCACCACCAGGAATATACTGAACGCCAGGATAAAGGTAACGGCGATATTCCCGGTGGTATTGGCTCCGCCCGGAAAAAACGGTACGATTCCCAATACGTTGTTCACCAGGATAAAATAAAACGCCGTAAGTAGAAAAGGCGTATATTTCCGATAGTTCTTCCCGATACAAGGCCTGATAACGTCGTCGGCGATACTTGCCGTAAGCATCTCCACTGCACCGACGAATCCCTTCGGTACTTCGCCGGGATGTTTGCGGTACCACCGCACCGGCACGAAAACCACCGTAAACAGAACGGCAGAACCGATAAGCAGCGCCAGCGCCGTTTTGGTAAGGGAAAAATCCCACGGCCGCACTTCCTCGCCCGCCGCGTTCCTTTCCACGACTTTCCCTGCATTCGAGCCCTCCGGTGCGATATAAAAGCCGCGATACGAAGCCCCTTCGTCCAGCCGCGAAGAGAGGAACACCTGCCACCCGCCCGTTTCTCCTTTTACGATTACCGGCAACGGGATACGCACCGGGGTTTCGCCCCAGTGGGTGATATGCCATTCGTAGCTATCCTGGATATGGCCGAATACGATTTTCTTCGCATCCACCTCCTGCGCCCTTAAACCGGCCGTACCGGCCGCGAGCAGAAAAAGCAACAAGCAGAGGAAACGCTTCGTTCGGTTATTTATT
>DBGBSM010000037.1:0-4241 GCA_048468815.1 Parabacteroides sp. | reverse complement strand
TCGACACCTTTGCGGAAAATAAACATCGCTCTCGGGCCCTGGTTCAACTCGTCGATAGTCGTTTTGCCTTCGGCTTCGTTCCAGCGCAGCAAATCGTAATAGCGGTGTCCCGGTACTTCGTAAGCAAATTCGATACGGCGTTGCAACTTGTATTCTTCCCACAAATCGTGGCCCACTACACTGGCATCGAAATCGTCGAGTCCGGCGCGATTCCGTATCCGGTTAATCGCATCTTCGGCACCGGCATTACCGGTTTTGATACAAGCCTCGGCATAGTTCAATAATGCTTCTGCGTATCGCACCATATAATAAGAAATCGGAGATTGATCTTTATTTAATGTACCATCCTCATTAAAATTACCTTGGATGTATTTAGCCGGATAATACCCGGTGGTGGTGTTGGATGAAGCATATTTCACAGGCATGTCCAGTTCTTCCGAAGAGCGGTAACCCGTATGGAGGGCACTGTATTTTTCCGTTCTTTTGAATTCAGAGTTGTCGATCCAGGTACCGATCAGATACATTTCCTTTTCCTTACCGGCATAGTAAGCTCCATCATACAAAATAGTGGTATAAAAACGTTTGTCGCGATTTTCATACATTTTTCCGTAGTCGGCCGAAACGCCTTTTATTTCATCGCCATCAACCGTTACTCCCATATCCTGGGCTTGTTTGGTTTTCCACCATTGTTTCCATTTGCCGTCGGCTTCGTCTTGTTGGTAATAGCAATCCACCAAGTCCTGGGTAGGATAAGCCGAACCACGCACATCCCACGATTTATCGAAGTCGGTAGAAGAACCGTAGTATTTCCCTACCGGTGCGTGCTTGCTGGCCGGATTAAATCCGCTGCGGTTATCCTTGTTGAACATCATCGGCCAGATAGCTTCGGGCGATTTATGTCCTTCCTGGCTATTAAACAATTTATTGTAATCCGGCTCCAACGTATAGGCACCGATCACCGGCTTAACGGCATTGTAAGCGATGGTATAATAATCGGAGGCCGGCTTGGTAAAGCGGAACAACGCTTTCGTCTTTTCCTCTCCGTTCAGGCGTTCGTACAAACCGCTTTTCGCAGCATCGGCGGCACAGGCAGCATACAAAGCAATCCGCGATTTAATGATGCGTACCGCGTCCACATTGACCAATCCGATTTGGGGTTTTACGCCCGAAGCGGTAAAAAGCTCGATCGACTTGTCGCAATCGGCCAGCATCTTATCGAACAGTTCTTCCCGGTTCATTTGCGGAAGCATGGTTTCGTCGAATATCGTCATTACTTCGTCGATATACGGCACGGCACCCCAATATTGTTCCAGCTCGAAATACAACCAGGCCCGGAAGAAATAACATTCGGCCAACAGTTGGTTGGTGATTTCTGCATTTTGATCGGGAACATCAGGCAAGCGTTGGATACCTAAATTCACTGCACGGATTTTTTTATACTGATCGCCCCAAGGTGCGGTAAACCCATCGATAGAAGTCAGTGCATCGTATTGCCGGTGCGTAAAACTGGTTTGCCGATAAGTATTCCAGTCGGTTTCGGCATTTCCTACAGCATTATCCGACCATTGCTCGGACGTAAAAGCATCGTTGGCGGTAACCGGTGCCCAGGTATAGAACTGGTTTACATACGAACGGGCCAATTGTTGATTCGTCCAGAACTGGTCTTCGAATACTTCCGAAGTGGGTTCGATTCCCAACGGGTCACAGGCGGTTAATCCTGCTACTGCTGCCAGGGCGCATAAACCTGCAGCCTTCCGGGTTATGCCTTTACAAATATTTTTGGTCAACAGAGTCAATCCTGTCAAATATGTTAATTTCATAGAATTTATCTTTTTGTATTATCGCTTTATATTACAACGTAACAGTTACGCCCAACGTATAGGAGCGCTGTGTAGGATAACCGCCCAGTTTTCCGGTTTCACCCCAAATAGATTGAGTAGGAATGTATTCCGGATCGGACAGATTCTTCAACGGATAGTTTTTGTTTGCCCACGTAAAAGCATTGGTTACTATAAAACTTACGTCCAAGCCTTTGATAAACGGATAATTTCTCAACAAACTCCGTTTTAAGTCATAGCGAACACTGATATTTTTCAATTTCAAATAAGATGCATTGTATACCCAAAGATCCAGGTAGTTCGAACCTAACGCCTGGCCGGCAGCACTCGGTTGCGGCATAATAGCGTCGGCATTCCGGTTGCTCGGCAAATAACTTTTGGGGAACATGTATTTTCCGTACTGCCACATATAATCTTGCTGGCAGCGCATCGGAGAAGGCATATCGCCACTTACATTCGCAGCTCCCTGGAAGAATAATTCTACATCCAGTCCTTTCCATCCGCCGCCTATCGTGAAACCGTATAACGTAAGCGGAGTAGTGCCCGGCTTGTTGTTCCACGAGTGATCGGCCCCGTCGATAACACCGTCGTGGTTCAAATCCTGTACAATCGGTGTTCCGAGGTTGTAATTCACATTGCTGCGGTGAATATAATTATACAGGTCGTCGTACGAGCCGAACAAACCGGCGGAATTCATGTTTATCGGGTATGTTTTTTGCATATCTCTTTGTCCTAAGCTATTCCGTACCGGATAATACCAATCGGTATCCTGCGTAGAGTGTCGGGTTACCCGCTCATCCCAATACGAATAGGTTACCCCTAACCGGTAATTGAAATCGCCGATACGATCATTCCAGTTTACAGCGAATTCGATACCGCCCTTCCGGCTGGTTTCGAACGGCGCATTGATTTGAGGCGTATTCGGCATACCCAATAACGGAGTATATACTAACTTCTCGTTCATATCCATGGCATGTCCGTGATTCATATACAAATACGTATCGAATGAACCGGTCAGTCGGTCTTCCCACATACCGAAATCGACACCACCGCTTAACTGGCGCGATTTCGACCATGTCAAATCGTTCGCTACCAGTTTTTCCTTCCAACTGGCAGAAGGAGCCATATTCTCGCCTAATAAAATACTGGTGCCTTGCGTATATTGATTCATATAGCTAAACGGATCGCCGGTTTCACCACCTACGATACCGTAACCGAAACGAATCTTGAACTGGTTCAATACTTTCGGATTGATGATATCCTTGATAAAATCTTCTTCGGTCAGTACCCAACCGGCAGAAGCCGCCTGGAAGAATCCCCAGCGCTTGTCGGGGCTGTAACTCAACGAAGCATTGTAGTTGGCGCTGTACTGAATCATGTATTTGTTAGCATACTCGTACGTAACCCGGCCTACAAATGAGGAAGATCCCCATTTTCCTTCCGTTCCGGTTTTACTCTTATAAGTAGTACCTGCTCCAATCTGGGGAACGTACGTAGTAGGATATCCTTCCACGGTAATCGACGTTTCATTGGTGTTACGCACCTGGCTCTGGTATGTAAGCATACCGCTTACCGTATGTTTACCGAACGAACGGTTGTATTCGGCCTGGAAAATACCCGTAGTCAACAAATAGTTGTTCCATTTCTGATAAACCGATGCGCTCGCCGGGTTGAAATTATTGGGCGAAGTAGCAGCCGGACTGCTGTAAGAACCTACTTCAGGATGATCGAACTTCTTGTTCATGGTGTAGCTGGTACTGAAGTTAACGCTTCCTCCCACTGCCAATCCTTGCACCCAAGGTATATTCCATTTCAACCCCATATTGGCCTGCAAACGGTAATCGCGCGTGTCGTTGAATCCGGTACTGAACCAACCGGCTGGCGAACCGGCACGCTGCAACCCTGTGCTCCATTCTTCCGGCATGTTGGAAACATCCCCGTTTTCGTAAATTGTTTTATTGAAAACATAGTCTCCTTTCGCGGGACGTTTTTTAGTCGAAGTAATTCCGTTCAGGTTTAAGGTAAAACGAAGGCTCTTGTCGTTCAGCAGATAGGCTTCGGTATTCACCATGGCGTTAATTTGCTCGTAGCCGTACGTATCGTCGAGCCCTTTCTGGTTGAGGTAACCCAAACTGGAGTAATACCGGATCCGCTCGCTACCGCCCCGTACGCTCAAATTCGACTGGTACATCGGCTGAGTATGGTTGAAGAATTCCCAGGGATCGTAAAATTGATAGTAATCTTCGATATTCCCGCCCTGCGTAATATACGGGTCGAACAGGTCGTTTACATCCTGCAAGCTGTATCCCATGCCGTACTGCTGGTTTACCATATCGGTAATTTCTTGCCGGCCGTATCCTTGCTGGTTCAAATACCCCATATAATATTTCGACATCTGGGTAT
>DBGBSM010000036.1:0-10585 GCA_048468815.1 Parabacteroides sp. | reverse complement strand
GTAAAAACACCGTACAACGACACGTCGAGCGGCGCATCTTGCAAAATCGAAGCAACGGCAAAAAACTCCGTCATAAAATTCCGCCGGCCGGAAATGTGCTTCTCCACATAGGCGGAATCGCAGAACAACGATTCGATAAGCCGGTCGGGCGAAATCCACGCCTGCCGCTTGGCTTCGTAAACGGAACGCCATTCGCCCGTACGGTAATACGTTTTATACGCTTCGGTATAATGATTCAGGTAACTGTTATACGAACCGCCCGACGCTTCTTCGATTTCCAGTGCCGGCTCACACGTTTTGAGCGCGGCGTCGAAAGCCTGCATACTTCGTATCACCCGCCCTACCGAAGTAGACCGCGAAAAAACCCGGAGTTTCGTTTGGTTGCCCCGGGGCCGGAATAAAGCCGGATAATTGCGGCACAGGCGCCTGGCGATTTCCCGGTGTTCGTTTTCCCCTATCGAGGTAAGTACGCCGGCACGCCCGTCGCAGGCGACATAAATCGTATCCATGCGTTTTTTCACTTCCATCCCCAGCGGAGTAAGCGCTTCGCAACGGGCAGCCGAAGCAAAAATAGCATGGAATTTCTTATAGATGTTTTCGGTGGTATGGTAACGCGACCCGTGACGGCCGAAATGACTGACATAAAAAGGTTCGTAGCCGGCAGGCGCCGGCGTGTAAGAAGCCGGTTCGAAACGGTATGCTCTGGACGAACCCGCACTGTTTTCCACCGGGTTAAGTACCTGGTAGCGGATGTCTTGGGCATACAGGGAAAGCGCCGCGCCTAACAAGAGGGCTGTAAACCCGGATTTACGCATGTGAATTTTCATATTCCTTAGTTATTAAGTGAGTGAAAAAGTTATTCGCCGAAGCGGACTACGGTAACGGATAAGGGCCGCAAGCGCAAGGTAAAACGTCCGTTACAGGCTACGCCTCGCAAAGGAGGCTGGGATTGGAAATCGCGGTCGTCGGGATGTGCCGCCCAGATGCCGGAAACCCGGTAAGCCGGTTTGCCGGAATAACGAATCAATTCTACCGGGCATTCCTGTTCGTGCTCCGACCGGTTCACCAGAAAAAGCACCCGTTTTTCTCCGGTAGAGTCGGCGGATGCGTAACCGTGCACGGAAGGTGAGCGGAGGTCGACTTTCCACAAAGTAGAAAGCAAATGGTCGTTCCACAGTTTTACTGCCCATCCCATCGGCGCCAACCGGTTATCCATTTTCAATGCCGACCAGTAGGTCGTATCGTCCGTCCAGTGGGTAGCCCAAAAATGGACGTATTCCACTTTCGGAGTTGCCAGGATAGCACCCAAATGCTCGAAGTTGGCTAACGCGATCCAGGCCACGTTATCTACATGCAGGGCTTTTTTACCCGGCATAAACGACGACGCTTCGGTAACTTCGATTTTCATTTTATCGCGCTCGGCCCTGTCGGGTACATCTCGCTTAGCCAGAAAGTCGGCCACTTCGTCGACTTCGTGCAACCGGTACGGTTCCGCTTTTTTATAAAGCGCATAATTCCCGATCCGTTCGGGCTTGGCATATTGATGGGGAACGATATGGTCTACATAATCGATCAGCCGGCCGTTCGTATCGGAATAAGTCAATAAGGTTTCGAGCCACGGCGAAGTAAATCCGTTGATGCCGATTTCAATAGCCGGGTCTTCCGCTTTCATGGCCCGGGCCATCTCCACGATAAGCGATGCGCATTGCGTAGCCCAGGCGGTGTCGTACGGATCGTTGTGATGTTCCCAGTAATGTTCGTTGCCGATTTCCCAGAAGCGGAAACCGCACCGGCACACTACGTTCGCATACCTTACCAGAGCGGCTGCGAGCTTTACCATATCGGCGCGCGTGGGATAAAAGGATTCGGCCTTTCCCCAGTCGACGGGTAAGGTGGGAATAATAATCGTAGGGTCATCCGCCCCGGCTTTCCGGCATAAAGTAATAAAATCGTTGAAGTCGATAGTAGGGCGATACCCGGGCCGGTTGAGCGGATAACCTCCGTAGCGGGGTTCGGCGCCCGTATCGGTAAGTTGCCCGTCGATTCCCCGCGATTTTATATCGATCAGGTGCGGATACAGTTTCGCGCCCGGGCGTGTTAACAAGTAAACGGAATCGGGATGAGTGAAGATATACCAATCGCCGTACTCGCCTTCGTTAAACCGGACCGAACGTACGCCCATATCCCGCAACGCTTGCCACATGGGACGCGCCCGGTATTGCGCATCGTCGTGATCCATCAACATGAACAGGTTAACGCCGACCGGCCGGCGAACCACCGGCTTCCCGGAAGCAGCCATATCGATGCGAACGGGCTGTTGTGCCGCAGCAAACAACACAGCGACCATAGAACAAAAAAAGGACAAGCTGATTTTTCGCATAACGTAACGTTTTAATACAGGCAAAGATAACGGAATCGGGTGTAGGATGTTAATAAAAAATTTACAGAGTTTATAACGCATCTTTCAATTATCTTTACACACACAACATCAGAATCACGGGTATGCACCGGCTACGGGTAAAAGGAAACGGATCGTAAAAATTATAATTCCGTGTTAGTTTTGGAAATACCAGTTCTAAAGTACAAAAATATTCAGGCATACCTTTGCTGATGTTAATCTGAACTACAAACCCAATGAAACAACTCTACTTTATTTCACGAACACCCCGGAAAGCCACGGCCATTTGTCTGGCATCCCTGGGATTGTTGTATACGGAAATTCCGGAAGCTCGGGCACAAGACTTACCGGAATCGACGACATACAATGTAGCGTTAAACCATCCGGATACACGGAGCACGGCATCGGATACGGAACTCACGCCGGGACCAGGGGTAACCGCGGCATCGGGTATCGACGACCTTTTCTCGGGCGCTGGCATGGCCGGTCTTTCTATCCGGCAAACCGACGGGGCGCCCGGCGCAGGTTTCAGCACGCTTATCCGCGGACTTAAAAGTTTCCGGGGTACGGCCGAACCGCTTTTCATCCTGGATGGCGTGATACTCAACCCTACCGCCCGCGACGCTGCGCGTGCTTTCCGGAACGACGAAAGCGACTACCAGGCCGTACAGAACACGCTTAGCTCGATTAATCCGAACGACATCGAAAAAATCGAAGTGCTCAAAGACGCCGCTTCAACGGCCATCTATGGCTCGCAAGGAGCAAACGGAGTGATTATCATCACCACGAAAATGGGAAAGGAGAAGGGGGAAACGATTCTTTACCATACGAATATAGGCATATCGACTGCCGGGCACGGGATAAACAGGCTTTCGGCAGCAGGCTATCAGGCTATGATGCAGCAGGCTAATCCCGGTATCGGGTTAACCGGTACTCCCGTAAACTGGGAAAACCGGCTTATCCGTACAGCCTTCACGCACAGCCATCATATCAGTATAGCCGGGAGCAACGACCATACGCGGCATTACCTGTCATTGGGGTATAGCGATAACCGGGGCATCGTGAAACGTACCGGACAAGAGACGCTGAACCTGAAAATCAATTTCGAGCGCACCATCGGTAAAAACGGCTTGATCGGTATACGGGGCAATTTCGGCCATGTGCAAAACGATATGACGCAAGGCACTTCGCCTGTAGGTTCCATGAGTACGCTCAAAGCCCTGAACGAAACCCCGCCGTTGCACGCAGACGGAAAACACGAAACGACCGGTTACGATACGCCTGAAGGATGGCTGTCCGCTTACGACGATGCGTCGAGCCAATATTTCGCACAACAGGCTCTTTATTTTCAGGCAGGTATAACCCGGGGGTTGACTTTCCATGTTTCCGGCGGCGTAGATTACCGCGGCAAAGAACGGATGCGCTGGGTAGGCAGCGAAGTGCAACGCGGAGCCGACGAAGAAGGACGGGCTGCCAAAAGCCATATCCGGGCTACCGGCTACAATGCCGCAGCTTATTTTGCTTTCGACCGGACTTTCGGCAACCGGCATCGGCTGGCAGCCAGGCTGGGCGGAACGTTCAGCGGCACCAACAGTGTAAACCACTTGAACGAAGGATATAAATTCTTCAAGGAAGACCTCCGGGCTACCGGTATCCAACTGGCAGAAAACGTACAACCTTCGCATCTCATACGCATCCGTTCGCAACAGGCGGCCGCCTATGTTTCGGCCTGCTATACCTTTAATAAACGGTACACGCTGAATGCAGGCGTAAGGGGCGATTATACTTTCAAGTACGATAAAAACCTGAACAAGGCAGCGTTTTATCCCTGGGTGTCGGCCTCCTGGGATATGGCGGCCGAACCGTTTATGCAACAGGACGGAATCATTTCGGCTTTCACGTTGCGCGGGGGCTGGGGACGTTCGGGACAACAGGCATTCGACCCTTATCTGTTTAACGAAACCTACATCAGCGGTACCGATGCCGGAATCGAAATCGAAAACGGCATAACCAACTATTACGACATCCGCTGGAACAATGTCAACGAGGAATGGAACGTGGGGGTCGAAACGGGGATATTAGATAACAAGTTCCGGGTATCGGTTACCTGGTACGACTCGAAAAGCAAGGATAAATTACGCTATTATTACCACGGGCGCACAGGCGATTATAATCCGGTTTACAGCAACAGCGCCAGTATCTCGAACCGGGGAGTGGAAGCGGAAGTAAAAAGCACCCTGATTGACCAGGCCCACTGGAAATGGAACATAGGGGCTACCTTCGCTTATAACCGGAACCGCATCACCGATACAGGAGCGGCCGGCAATGGGGATGTGTTCGGCAATTCGATGGGAAAGTGGATGGACAACGACGTGATAGTAAATGTGAATCGCAAAAACGAACGTGTCGGTTCTTTTTACGGATACCAAAGCCAGGGAATCGTAGAGGAACGACATTTGCTCCATACGCCTCCTTATAACGGCATCCGCCTGCAAGAAGGCGATATTAAACTCATCGACCAGGACGGGGATACCCGGGTAACCGAAAACGACAGGACGGTAATCGGCCATCCCGACCCGGCCTATTATTACGGTTTTTCCACCCAGGTGGCTTGGCGTAACCTGAGTTTGGCCGTAACGATGGACGGCGCGGCCGGTTTCGACATCATGAACCTGAATGCGCTTACTACCGCTACCTATGTTACAGGAAACTATGCGAACTTGCGCAGCGACAGCTACGAAAAAGCCTACCCGAACGGCGGCGAACCCCGGTTGAATGCCGTGGGAGCCGACGTTATCTCCTCACGCTTCGTTGAAAACGGTTCTTACCTGCGGTTATCGAATATCCGGTTGAGTTACCGGTTCGACTTACGTAAAAAATGGCTCGAAGCGGTGGATTTGTCGTTCACGGCCAAAAATCTCTGTGTAATAAGCGGGTATTCGGGATATTCTCCTTTAGTCAATAGCTATACGTACGACCTGAGCCGCTACGGAGTGGATAACGGCGCTTATCCGCTGGCACGTACGTTCCTGCTGGGTATCCAGGCAACATTTTAATTTCCTAAAAAACAGATAGTATGAAATATGCGAAATATATAGCCTGCGTTACGGTGGCCCTGCTGTTCGCTGTAAGGCTTTCCGCCCAGACTTCCGTAAGCGGGCGCATCACCGATAAAAGCGGTGAAACGATGATAGGCGCCACGGTTCTTGTAAAAGGAACGACGACAGGCACGAGCAGCGATGCGGAAGGCCGCTACACGCTCGTTATCCCGGCTCAGGTTCCTAAAATACTGCAAGTAAGTTACCTGGGGTATAAACCGCAGGAAATCGAAGTGGGTAACCGTACGCACATCGATATCGAACTCGAAAGCGACGAAGTAGCTATCGAAGAAGTGGTAGTGGTTGGCTACGGCACACTGCGTAAAACGGATGTAACGGGTGCCGTTACCTCGGTAAAAATCGACCGGAACGAGGCGGCTCAAGTGGCATCCTTCGACAAATTATTGCAGGGACACGCTGCCGGAGTACAAGTAACCACCGGAAATGCCGCGCCGGGAGGCGCCGTAAGCGTTAAGATACGCGGAACCAGTTCGTTCAACGGTACGGGCGAACCGCTTTACGTAGTCGACGGAATTATTCTCAACCCCTCGTCGCAGGACGTAAAAAATCCGCTCGGCAGTACGGGACAGGAAGCGCAGAATGCGCTCGCATCGATCAATCCGCAGGATATTGCAAGCATGGAGATTCTGAAAGATGCTTCCGCTACGGCTATCTACGGTTCGATGGGCGCCAACGGAGTGGTGCTTATCACCACCAAACAAGGTTCCTCGGAAAAACCACGTGTGGAATTTTCTACTACGGTGGACGTATCTACTCCCCGCAAATACATCGACGTACTTGACCTCGACCGGTTCCTGGCTTATTCAAACGATGTGGGAGTAAGCCTGGGACTACCCGACGATGCGGTACTCGAAGCGTGCGACTGGCAAGATTATACGATGCACAACGCAACGAGCATCAATACCCGCGCAAGCGTAAGCGGACGTAACGACAAATCGAATTATTACCTGGCCGGAGGTTATCTCGATAACAACGGGATCGTACGCAGTACCCAGGTAAAGCAATACGACTTCCGGGTGAATTTCGATCATCGCTTGACTCGGTTCTTTAAAATCGGAACCAAGTCGACCGTGTCGAGCCGTCAGAACCGGATGACGCAGGGTACCGAGCCGGGAGGTACGCAAAACGCTACCCGGGCCACGAGTATGATTCGCCAGATGCTGGGCTCGAAACCGTACATTTCGTCGTCGGAAGAGAATCTCGACGATGAAGAAAATTATAAAGGCACCGACCTGTGGCTGAACAATTACGAAGACAGCAGCGACGAATTCCGTTTCAACGGAAGCGTATATGCCGATATCCGGTTTACTTCCTGGCTTTCGTTCAAAAGTACGTTCGGCGCCGATTACCGGAATAAAAACCGGACCCGTTTCTACGGGCAGTATCTCGATAACGGGCTGAACGGACGGGCTGGATATTCGGAGTTGACAGCCTTTCGCTACAACTGGGATAATATGTTTAATGTCAACAAGGATTTCAAGGGAGGACATCGTATCGATGCCGTACTGGGTATCTCGGTCAACCGGGCAGAAAACCACAATTCCACCATCAGTGCACAGGACTTTCCGGACTATCCGGCCCTCGAATTCCGTTCGGACGCCCTCAGCGCCGCCAAGACACAAGTGCCGGGTTATTCGGAAGACGAAAGCACGTTGATGTCGTACATAGCACGTGCGGTATATAGTTACAAAGACCGGTACGTACTCACGGCAACGTTCCGGGCCGACGGGAGCAGCAAGTTCGCTAAAGAGAACCGTTTCAGTTACTTTCCTTCGTTCTCGGCCGCCTGGCGCCTATCGGAAGAAAAGTTCATGAAAACGCTCGGATTCATATCCAATCTCAAGCTCCGCGCCGGTTGGGGAATGGTGGGTAACCAAGGGTTAAGCCCTTACCAGACGCTCACCACTTACAGTCCGATATACACGGCCGACCCCAATTCGAACTACACCGTTTCGCCCGACGGGCAGTTTGTAATCGGTATCAAGCCGAGTATTATGTCGAACCGGGCACTTAAATGGGAAACGACCGAACAATATAATGTGGGCGCGGATGTAGGCTTATTCGACAACCGGCTCAACCTGGCGCTCGATCTTTATTATAAAGATACAAAAGATTTGCTCCAGCAAATTTCCATCCCGCCTTCGACCGGTTTCTCGTCGATGTGGATCAACCGGGGAAGTATCCGGAACAAGGGAATCGAATTGTCGGCGGATGCTTATCCGGTGGATAATGCGGATTTTACCTGGAACATCAACGCGAACATTTCGTTTAACCGGAACCGGATCGGAAGCATCGGGCTGCCTGTGGCCTGGCACGGGAATATCGAAGCTGCCGCTTTCGAAGGTGAGGAAATATCGAATACTTCCGATTATTTCAAAATGCCCGCCAATATTTTTATCGAAGGGCGTCCGGCCGGATTATTCTACGGATTCCGCACAAACGGAATCGTTACGCAGGAAGCGCTCGACAAGGGAGAAGTGCCTACTTACCGCGGACAGCAGTTGCAACCGGGGGATATCTGGTATCTCGATACCAACGGCTCGGGAAACGTAGACGACACGGACAAAGAGGTGATCGGCGACCCCAACCCTTCGTTCACCTATGGTTTCAGCAGTTCGTTCCGCTGGAAAAACCTTACCTGGATGATGATGTTCGACGGCGTATACGGCAATCGAATCGCCAACGGCAACCTGTTGCCCGAAACCAATACTTCCCCCACGGGTAACAACCTGCACAACGTACGTACGGAAGCATACCTCGACGCCTGGAGCACAAGTAATCCTACAGGCCGTTACCCACGCCTGAACCGCACCGAAGGCCAAACCAAAGATTTTACCGACCGGATATTGGAGGACGGAAGTTATATGCGTCTTTCGGCTATAACGCTTAATTATCAGTTCCAATTCAAGCGTACGGATTTTATCAAGAATCTCTCGCTGGGCTTTACCGTGCGCAATGCATTCGTATGGAGTTCGTACAGCGGGTGGGACCCCGAAGTAAGCAGTTTTACCAATAACGCCCTGAAAGTGGGAGTAGACTGGAGTTCGTACCCCTCATCGAGAGCTTATGTCTCTACTGTGTCGCTTACATTTTAACCCTATCACGTAAAAAGGAAGAAATCATGAAAAAAATAATCGTTCTATTTCTCTCGTTTAGCCTGGCTGTCGTTACCGTTTCCTGCAACGACTTCCTCACGGAACATCCTTCCACCCAATTCAGCCCGGAGGATGTGTACGCTTCACCGAACGGCGTGCAAGCCGTATTGAATTCATGCTACAGTTATATTTCGCAGAGTAACGGTTACGGCGGCTATTTACACATGTTACTGTCGTGGCACACGCCTACCATGCAACTGCAAAACCGGAATTCCACGTATATGGTCGAGCTGGCCACCCTGAATGTCGCTGTGGATAACAGTACGGCTGATTATGTGTACGACGGGGCTTATCAAACCATCAATACGGTAAACGACTTGTTGACCAACATCGACTTGTGCAACACGATGGAAACGGCCGAGCACAATCGCATCGAAGGTGAAGCCCGGTTATTGAGAGCTCTTTCGTACTTTAACCTCGTACGTATTTTCGGAGCGGTACCTTATATCGACCATCCTTCCGCTTCCATCGAGGAGAGCCATAAACCCCGCACGGCGATCGATCGAATCTATGAGTTGATTATCGACGACCTGGAGCAAGCATGGGAGCTACTTCCCGAAAAAGGAGCACAGGCTTACGGACGCCCTCACAAATGGGCGGCCAAAGCGTTTCTCGCGAAAGTATATGTGGCCTTGGCCTGCATCCAGGAACACCCGGGCGAACCGTTCGACGCTTCCTTATTCGATAAACCGGCCAAAGCATACTGGCAACTGGCCTACGACCAGGCCAAAGAAACGTACGACTCGCATACGTACGCGCTCGTTCCGGATTTCGCCGGCTTATGGGTGTATACCAACAAGCACACCGAAGAGTCGATACTCGAAATGGAAATGAATTACGCAACAGGCAGTTGTCCTTTCATGTACCGGTATTTACCCGGATATTGGGAAGAATTGCCGCTTACCAATTCGTCGAACAACTACGGGCAGATACGTCCTTCGCGGGAAGCGTGGGACGAGCATAACGACCGTTATCCGGGCGACTGGCGGGAAGAATGCACGTATCTCGACTATAAATACAAATGCAATACGACGGTTGAAAACGAGAATTACAGAGGGAAACAATATTATCTCTATCCTTACACCAAGGAAAACTATCCCGATCAGAGCACGTCGAAATACGAATACCTGCCTTACCTGCGCAAATGGGTAGACCCGGGCTTTACCGCCGGAAACGCCAACGTCAACTTTATTGTTTACCGGTATGCCGACCTGTTACTGACGCTGGCCGAAGCAGCTAACGAACTGGGCGGTTCGCATACGCCGGAAGCCGTAGAGTATGTGAACGAAGTGCTACGCCGCGCCCGGAATACGGCCGGCGGGCAACGTACCGAACCGGCCGACTGGGATACCGGCATGTCGCAAGAAGAAGTGCGGGCTGCCTTACGCGTGGAACGCCGCTGCGAACTGAAAGGCGAACTGCACGAATGGTTCGACTTACGGCGCTTCGGAGTGGCATATCTTACGGAGATGATCGACATCCATAACAACCGGCTCGCGGAAACCGCTTCCCTGTCGGCTTACGATTACACGCTTCCCGACAGCTACGACGCAGTGAAAAAGAACTTGTTGTTACCTTTCCCGAGTGCGGAAATTTCAGCGAATTACAATATATCGGCATCAGACCAAAATTTCGGATATTGATGAAACGGATTGCAGCCCTCTTGTTGCAGGTAACCTGCGCGTTGCTATATACCATCGGATACGCCGACCCGGCTTCGCTGATGCAAAAGGCTTCCGCCATGGCGGAAGAAGCCGGTACGGAACTGGGTCTGACCGCCGAAGAAAAGGCGGCTTTGAAAATGTTGTTTTTTGAAAAACTCGACCATACCGAACAACGTACGCGCACGATTACCGATACGGCGGAACGTTCGCAGGTAATAAAACAGATTCATCAGGAATTTACCAGGAAAC
>DBGBSM010000035.1:0-16154 GCA_048468815.1 Parabacteroides sp. | reverse complement strand
CTCGTTACTCGAAATCGCTCCTTTCACCTGACCGGTTTCATCCGATAGAAGCTGAAGGCGCACGGCCTCGTTCATGGCCAGTTCGTAATCCGCTTTCATCAGGTAATAGCGGCAGTAATAATTCAGAAATTCGAACGAAGCGTCGACCACTTCCTTCCGGGCTGCTGTTACCGAGTCGAGGATACCGCCCCAATACTGCAAACTGTCGAGCTTACCCGCATTACAATAATAGCGTCCCAAATCGGATAGCGCCATATAATAATATGTCATCGAGTCGACCTCCCCGGCCAAACATAGCTGTTGCTCCAGGTAATAAGGTTCGGCCGGCGTTTCCCAAGTCAATAGCGATAACCCGGAAAGCGCCTTCAGTTTTTCGTCTGCGCCGGTAGCTTCACGGAGAACAGCCGTTAAACTGTCTACCCCTGTTTTTTTCCGGTTTTCCAGGCTATCCGCCTGAAAACAATAGGCCGGGCAGCAGAACAAAAGCAATAAGAATACCTTTACCGATTGCCGCATATAAAAGAATCGAGCTTGCATAGAATAGATTTGCTGTCCAAAAGTAATGTTTTTTTTCTATATGTCGCTCTGTTTTTATCCGTTATTATCCGGAGACGTCGATTCGCCTCCTGCACCCCGGTATCTTTTCAATATTTCCCAGTATCGGAAAGAACTCTGGCGTCGTGGACACGCCGTTTGCATATCTCGATTATTCTTGCTACGTTTAAAGCCTCGAACGAACCTTTAATCAACGATGAACAGAAAAACCGTACTGCTATTGGTTATACTTACTCTGTTACTTCCTGCTTCGCACGCCGCCCGGTCGCCGTTCTATTCTTTCAATTCCGATTTGAACGAAGGGATTTCGCAACTCTCGGTAAGAGCTATTTTCCAGGATTCGCGCGGATACCTTTGGTTCGGTACCCGAAACGGACTGAACCGTTTCAACGGAAAGGAATACGTAATTTACCGCCGGGAAGACGGCAACGAACAGAGCCTTTCGAACAACATGGTCAGCTCGGTTACGGAAGACCGTGACGGAAACCTGTGGATAGCGACCGGCCAGGGTCTGAACCGGCTCGACCTGCATACCGACAGAATGGAACGG
Organism: Parabacteroides sp.; assembly: GCA_048468815.1. Lineage (GTDB taxonomy): Bacteria > Bacteroidota > Bacteroidia > Bacteroidales > Tannerellaceae > Parabacteroides_B. The sequence goes on along the minus strand of DBGBSM010000035.1, from coordinate 15,049 downwards.
TACTTCGCAGGAGAAAAGGGCCTTACCGACGACGGCGTCACCCGGGTATATATCGACTGTTCCGGACGGCTTTGGGTGGGCACCTGGACAGGATTGTACCTGTACGATAAGGCTGCCGATTATTTCCGGGCGATTACGCTCGACGGTGAAATAAGCGACACCGCCGTATCGACCGTACTGGAAGACAGCTCGGGCCGGTTCTGGATAGCTACTTACCACGACGGAGTATACGTATGCGACAACCGGTTGAACGTAATCAGCCATTTTACGAACGATTCGGGAAACATGCAACTGAGCGGCAACGACGTAACGGTTCTGTTCGAGGATTCGCGCAAACAGGTATGGGCAGGCTGCCGGTATTCGGGGCTGAACCGGATTAACCTGCGGGAAAACGAAATCGTTTCGTTTACGAGCCGGAACAGCGGGCTTGCCAATAATGCCGTGCGTTGCCTCACGGAGTGGGACGGGCAGTTACTTATCGGCACGTTCGACGGCATCTTTTCATTTCACCCGGACACCCGGCAAATCGACAAAGTAGCCGGATATGCCCCCGACGACAAGTCGTTGAGCCATTATTCCGTGTATTCGTTCCAGGTAGACCGCGACAGTACCCTGTGGGTAGGCACGTATGCCGGAGGAGTGAATTACCTGAATAAGCACACTAACCGGTTTGTACTGCACAATCCCGGCGAACAGTTGAAACGGCATACCGGCATTTACGGGGCGATGGCTTACGAGCCCCCGTCGGGCTTATGGATCGCCACCGAAGGATACGGTCTGCTGAACTACGATTACCGCACCGGCCGGGCGCAATATTACCTGATTGCCTCCGCCGAGCGGTTCGCTTACCAGACCAATATCATCAAATCGGTTTTTTATGAGAACGGAAGCGTGTGGTGCGGAACCACGAAGGGGGAAATCTACCGGTTCGATACCGGAAAGAAAAAGTTCGCTTTGTATTATAAGTTCCCTGAAGAATTTTCGATTTACGTCTTGATGCGCGACCGGCAGGGCAGTCTGTGGGTGGCCGGCGCATCCGCTCGTTATCCGCTGACCTGTTTCGCTGAAGGCAAGCCTCCCGTAACGGAATTCACCGGAAGCGACGGCGCCCCGTTGCCCGGCATATATTGCGCGCTGGAAGAAGCCGACGGGTGTTTCCTGCTCGGCTCCCAGACCAAGGGACTGTTCCGGTTGGACACGCAGCGAAAACAGCTTATACAGTATAATAACGAGGCGACGGACAAGAGCCGACAGATACCCGGCAATTACATCTCCGCCCTGGTACGTACCCGCAACCATGCTGTTTGGGTAGCTACTTACGGCGGCGGTATTTTCGAGTTGGGAGATACAATCGCGGCGAAACGAAGGGTATCGGTTCATACGGGCTTGCTCGACAACACGATTTGCAGCCTGGCCGAAGGCGCCGACGGGAACCTGTGGATGAGTACGGTAAACGGAGTGGCGATGTTCGACCCGGCTACGGGCGAAGTGCGGAACTTCCACCGCCGGAACGGAATCGACATACGCGAATTTACGCCGCACAGCGGAATCGCGTTACCCGACGGAACGCTTTGCTTCTCGGGGAGCAACGGGTTCGTTACGTTCGGGGTGGAAAGGATGAAAAAAAACGCATGTATCCCGCCGGTAGTGCTGGAAGAGCTGTCGGTAAACAACCGGCCGGTCCGGGCAGGCGACGATACGGCGGTTCTGAGCCGCGTGCTCGACGATACGGAAACGGTACGCCTGCGCCACGACCAAAACAACTTCTCGGTTACTTACCAGGCGCTGAATTACGTATATGCCGCCGAGAACCGGTATGCATACAAGCTGGAGGGCTACGACACGGAATGGAACGACGTAGGCACGCGCAATTCGGCTTTTTACACCAACCTCGGTCCCGGCAAATACGTATTCCGCGTCAAAGCGTCGAACAACGACGGCGTATGGAATGAAGCGGGGCGGCAGCTTACGATTATCGTACAGCCGCCGTGGTGGGCCACCTGGTACGCCTATCTGTTGTATGCGGCCGCCCTGGCAACCGTAACCGGCTTGTTTATCCGGGCAGCTCGCGTAAAACGGGCGCTCAGGCAACAAATACGGCTCAAACAACAGGAAAAGGAGCGGCAGGAAGAATTCCAGGCAGCGAAAATCCGTTTGCTCACGAGCTTCTCGCACGAGTTGCGCACGCCGTTGATGCTCATCGTTACGCCGTTCGAGGAACTGGTAAAACGCACGGATCTGCCGGCCGCCTTACACGAGAAGCTTACCGTTATCCATAAAAACGCCCGGAAACTGCTTTTATCGGTAAACCGGCTGCTCGATTTGCATACCGACCGGACCGACCGGCTGGAACTGAAAGTAAGCGAAGGAGATATTTGCGAGTATATCCGCGAAATCTATTATGCATTCCGGCAAGTGGCTCTCGCCAACGAAATCGAATTCACGCTGAATTGCCGCCCCGAATCGTTCCGGGGCTGGTTCGACAAGTCGTTGTTCGAGAAAGTGGTGTTCAATCTGTTATCGAATGCGTTCGAATATACGCCCGACGGCGGTTCCATCCGGATGGAAGTAACGGAAACCGGCCGCGAAGGGTTGCCTCCGGGAACCGTTACCGGCCTGTTCGGTACGAACCGGGAAGGCATGCGTTACCTCGTATTAAAGGTGTGCAACTCGGGAAAAGAGATTCCGCCGGAAGAAGCCGGTAAGATATTTACGCCTTTTTACCGGATTCCAGAGAACGACGATGCGAAGTTTCCGGGGAGCGACATCGGACTGGGCCTGATACAAACCGTTGTGAAGCTCCACCGGGGAATTATCCTGCCCGACGATACCGGAGAAAAAGGAGCTTGTTTCACGGTTATCCTGCCGGTATCCCGCTCCGCTTTTCCGGACGAGCAAGTCGATCAGGATGCAAACAAGCATACCAACTCATTAATATACAATACATTACCCCCCCCCCCGCAAAATCCGGAGACACGGCACAGACAGCCGATTCCGCTCCGGCAGGAAAAGACGGAACAACCGGCCGTCGGGCCTATACGTTGCTGCTGGTCGAAGATAACGACGACGTGCGCGCTTATTTGAAAGAGAGCCTCGAAACGACGTACCGGATCATCGAAGCGGCCGACGGGGTGAAAGCGTTCGACTGCGTGTTGCGGCATTTCCCCGACCTCGTACTCAGCGATATTATGATGCCCAAGCGCGACGGGCTGGAGCTGTGCCGCCTGATAAAAAAAGACATCCGTACCGGACATATCCCGGTTATCCTGATGACGGCGCGCTCGCTGGTAATCCATATCAAAGAGGGCTTCCAGGCCGGCGCCGACGACTACATCGTAAAGCCTTTCCACATGGATGTGCTCCGGGCGCGTATCGACAGCCTGCTCGCTTCGCGTGCGCAATTGAAAAAGCTGTACGGCAAGCGCTTTTCGCCCGACGTGCTGGGCATCGAGGTGAAATCGGCCGACGAGCATTTCTCACAAAAACTGTTCGACGTCATCGAAAAGCATATCTCCGACGAAAAACTGGGAGTGGAATTGCTGTGCACCGAAATAGGCATCAGCCGGGCGAACCTGTACCGCAAACTGAAATCCATCACCGAATTGTCGCCGATGGAACTTATCCGGAACAAACGGCTCGAAACCGCCGGACGGTTGCTGCGCGAGTCGGGAATGAACGTTTCCGAAGTGGCGTTGCACTTAGGATTCAACAGCCACTCGTATTTCTCCAATTCGTTCAAGGCTTTTTACGGGTGTACTCCCAGCGAGTTCGTGCAAACCCACAAAGAGCCCCCGGCGACCGGCCTGTAAATTCCGTTTCGTTTTCCTGTCGATTCCGTATCAATCTCGTCCGAGAGAATTATTCTACACGAAATGGAAATTCCCTGTTCACCGGGAAAAGGACAGGATACTTTCTTTGTATCCGCATGTTGTTAAAACGATAAGTCTAATTTAATCCATGAATCAATGAAAAAGAAAATCGAAAAAGCCACGCGTCCTCTCCGGAGGTTGCTATTTCTTACGTGGACTTTCTGTTTGTGTTTGGGTGTGTTTGCGCAAACACACACCGTATCCGGCATCGTTACCGACGAATCGGGCGAACCGATCATCGGAGTTTCCGTACTGGTAAAGGGAACTACGAACGGCAGCATTACGGATATAAACGGTAATTTTTCCATTTCGGCTGCGCCCGGAAACGTATTGTTACTGAAATACCTGGGTTATAAAGACCTGGAAATAAAAGTAACTTCGCAGGCAAGCCGTATCCGGGCGGTAATGGAAGAAGATACCCAAAACCTCGACGAAGTAGTGGTGGTAGGGTACGGCACGCAAAAGAAAGTAAACCTTACGGGCGCCGTATCGGCCGTAACGGGCGAAGAAATAGCCAAACGGCCGGTAGCCAATACGTCTACCATGCTGCAAGGGCAGATGCCGGGCGTGCGGATTACGTCCGACAAGGGGCAGCCGGGTAACGAGTCGGTACAAATCCGCGTACGCGGCCAGGGAACTTATTCTTCGGCCGGCTCCAATCCGCTTATCCTGATTAACGGGGTGGAAGGCGAGCTGAGCACGCTCGACCCGAACATCATCGAAAGCGTATCGGTATTGAAAGACGCCGCTTCGGCTTCGATTTACGGTTCGCGCGCCGCCAACGGCGTTATCCTGGTTACCACCAAGAACGGAGCCGGCACGAAAGACAAGGTGTCGGTACGCTACAACGGAAACTTCGCCGTGTACACGCCCACTACGCTGCTCGACCTGATTTGGGACTCGCCTACGTATATGAAGTACTTCAATCTGGCGAAAGACAACTCGGGCGCTCCCCTCACCGACCGGTATTCGCCGGAAATGATTGCGGCGTATACCGATCCGCAAGACCCGACCCGCTATCCGAGTTTCGACTGGGTGGATTATATGTTTAGCCCGGCTTTCGTACACCAGCAGAACCTGAACGTTTCCGGCACGATGGGCCGTACCTCGTACAATGCCTCGCTGAGCATGGTAAACCAGCCCGGTACGATGAAAGGGCAGGAATACGAGCGGTACAATGCCACGCTCGACCTCACTTCGCAGGTAAACGAGTATATCCGGTTCGGCATGTATTTCACCGGAAGCCGCAGCAGCCGCCAGGAAACACGCCAGGGCGATACCGACGCTTACCTGTCGACCATCTCGCAAGCGCCTACGTATATGCCGTGGTTGCCCGACGACGGAACGGGTATCCGCCGGTATACCTATAAAGCCTACACGTTCGAAAGCAACAACAAGAACATGCCGGCTATTATCGAAACCGAGAACTTCAAGAAGTACGTCAATACCGACGTGAATGCACAGGCCTGGTTGGAAATCAAGCCGGTAAAAGGGCTTACCTGGTACACGAAGGGAGCCGTACGCTATAAACAACAACAAACGAAAGACTGGGGCGCCCTGCCCACACCTATTTATTATTACCACGACGGCACGCAGCAGGGCACGCTGAACACGAACGGTACGGGGCTCACCAGCTCGATGAATTACAGTTATTACTATAACCTGTACACCTACCTGAAATACGACTGGACGTCGCCTAACAAAGCGCACGATATTTCGGCCATGGCCGGGTACAACCTCGAATATTACGATTACAATATGCTGGAAGGCTACCGGCAAAACTACGATTTCCCGCTGCACGAACTGGATGCGGGCGCCGCATCGGTACAAACCAACAAAGGGAAATCGGAAGAATGGGGCCTGATGTCGGGCTTCTTCCGGCTGAATTACGCCTACAAGCAACGGTACCTGCTGGAAGTGAACGCCCGCTACGACGGCACCTCGCGTATCGCCGCCGACTCGCGCTGGGGCGTTTTCCCCTCCTTCTCGGTGGGCTGGCGCGTTACGGAAGAAGAATGGATGAAAGGGCTTTCGCTCGATTGGCTGAACAGCCTGAAGGTACGCGGCTCGTGGGGCGTATTGGGTAACCAGAATATCGACCTGTACTCGTACTACGCGCTGGTTACTACGGGTAAGGATTACAGTTTCGATAATTCCGGGCTTACCTCGGGCGTGGCGCAAACGGCTCTCAGCAACCGTGACTTGAAATGGGAAACCACGGCTATCGGCGACTTCGGTTTCGACCTCACCGCATTCAACGGGTTCAACATCACCTTCGACTGGTATAAGAAACGGACGTACGATATTTTGCGGAAAGCGCAGGCCAATGCGCTGTTGGGACTTACCGCCCCGTACATCAACGGCGGCGAGATGCAGAACAAAGGTATCGAAGTTACCCTCGGTTACAACGGCTACGTGCATTCGGGCCGGATGAAAGGGCTGAGCTATACGGCCAGCGTGTTCTTCGACCGTACCCGCAATACGCTTACCGAATACGGAGCCGACTACATCAACAACGGATTGATTTGCCGGGAAGGACTGCCTTACGAATCGTATTATGCCTACAAAGCGATCGGGATATTCCGTGACGAAACCGAAGTGGCGAACTCGCCCAAGCAGTTCAACGACAAAACGTTGCCGGGCGACATCCGGTATGCCGACCTCAGCGGGCCCGACGGTACGCCCGACGGCATAGTAGACGAATACGACCGTACGGTAATCGGCGGCCGCTTCCCGAACTTCGAGTATACGGTGAACTTAGGCGCGAGCTGGAAAGGATTCGACCTTTCGCTGATGGGACAAGGCGTACAGGGCGCCAAGCACTACGTTTCGGGCTGGGGATTGCGCCCCTTCTACCAGGGTTCGCCCATCTCGCAGGACTACATCGACAACATGTGGACCGAAGACCACCGCGACGCCAAGTATCCGCGGCTGTACTTCGCCGACATGGGCGGTACCAAGAACCAGCGGGAAAGCACGTACTGGCTGAAAAACGCTTCGTACTTCCGGCTGAAAAACCTGACCTTCGGCTACACCCTGCCGCAAGCGATGACGCGCAAGGCGAAAATCGAACGGTTGCGTTTCTACTTCTCGGGCGACAACCTGTTTACCATTACCGCGTTCCCGCAGGGAGGCGACCCGGAACGCAACTACAGTTCCACCAAAGGAACGCGCCTGGTGTATTACCCGCAGAACCGCATTTATTCATTTGGTGTAAATCTCGAATTCTAACCTAACAAGCAAAGCAGTCATGAAAATAAATAAACGAAACCTCTCCTTATTTCTCCTGGTTGCCGGCATGGCGGGCGTTACGGCCTGTTCCGACATACTCGATACGCCGCCTACCACCTCTCCGTCGGAAAGCATTTTCTGGCAATCGAAAGCCGACTTCACTTCGGCGCTGGCCGGCTGTTACAATGCCATGCAGGCCAAAACCCTGTCGTACGGCATGGTGGTGTACGATTGCCTTACCGACAATGCGTACGGAAGCAGCGGCTCGTCGTATGTATACAAAACCGACCTGATTCAGGCCGACAACATCGACCCGTCGATGGACGGGTTCGTGCCCGAGCTCTATAAGGAAGCGTACAAAGCGATTGCCACCCTCAACATTTTCCTCGACCAACTGGCCGGCTACGACGGGAAGGATATGGACGGCGTGCGCAACCAGTACGAGGGCGAAGCGCTTTTCCTCCGCTCCTACTGCTATTACCTGCTTTATCTATGCTACGGCGAAGTGCCCTATGTAACCGAGCCGCTCGGCATCGACACCCAGAACCAACCGAAGGAAACGCTCGAAACCGTATACCAAAAGCTGACCGCCGACTTGCAAACCGCCATCGACAAGCTCGACGACAAAACCTATAAGGAAGCGGCCGGCCACGCCACGAAAGGGGCGGCTAAGGCGCTGAAGGCCCGCTTGCTGATGTTCCATGCATACGGCGACAACGGCGAAGTAGCGCGTACCGAAGAGATGCAGGAGGCGTATACCCTGCTCGACCAGATTAAAGGCTATACGCTGGCGGAACGGTACGCCGACAACTTCACGTACGACACGCAGGAAGCGAGCGACGAAATCGTATTCTCCATCAAGTTCCTGGCGCCCAACAATTACACCGACTTCGACCACAAATACGGGAATTACTCCCCGGTGCGCCCGGTAGCCGACCTGACGAATACGTACGAAGACGGCGACAACCGCTTCGGTCAGATTTTTGCGTTCGACGACCGGTACCAATGGCCGGGCGGCGAAACGGTGTCGCTCAACAAAAGCGACCTGAAAAAAGCGATGGTGAAATGGCTTACGCCGCTGATGAAGAACGGCGACTCGTGGGAAGCGAGCAACCGGAGCGAACAGGATTTCGTATTGCTGCGCTGGGGCGAGCTGCTGCTGTTGAAAGCAGAAGCGGCTAACGAATTAGGTCTTCCGGGCGCCGGCGACTTGGTAGACCTGGTACGCGACCGGGCCGGACTGACCGCGTTGCCCGACAACCTCACACAAGCCGAGATGCGGGAAGCGATTCGCCACGAGCGGCGGGTGGAAACGCCTTTCGAGCTGATTCGCTACTACGACATGAAGCGCTGGCGCATACTCGACAAACTGAACGGCCTGGAGCTCGACCCGTTGTTGGCCGGACACGTAACGGCCTGGTCGAAAGCCCACGAGTACTTCCCGTTGCCGCAGGAACAAATCGACTTCTCGAACGGAGTGCTGAAGCAGAACCCGAATTATTAAACCCGGCAACCGCCCTTCGGGTAGCGGTTTCCCGGCCACACTACCGTACAGCCCTGCTTTTTCCTTGCCGGAGAGGCAGGGCTGTTTCTTTTTCCTTACTCATTCCCCATACACTTTTCCGATATGAATAAAAAACTGATTATTGTATGTACCTGCCTCGCTTTCGCCGCATCGGCTTCGCCCGGGGGAAAGCAGGCCGAAGCGCCGTCGGGCTGGCCCGAAGCGGTAGTCCGTGCCAAACAGCAAGTGCACGAACAGATGAAACGAACCCGCATGCCGCTGGCATCGGAAATTGTCCGGGCGAAAGAAGCGGCCCGGCATTTCACGGCCGATGTTTCCGGCCTCGACGAAATGGTGCTGTATACCTGGGGTACGGTAGACGGTACGGCCGACGACCAGGCTGTCTGGGCCGATGCCCGGTTGATTGCCGCCGACGGCTCGGCGGTAGGGCTTCACGAACTGAAAGAAGCGTTCGAGGCCGACGGACCGCTGTTGTTCGACGCCAACGCGAAAGGGGCGCCGGTAACGATACACGGAAAAACCTACAGCCATACCATCCTGGCGAATACGAACCGGCAAATCGTAGTTCCGTTACAGAAGCGATACGTACGCTTCGAAGCGGAAATCGGGCTCGACAATCGTTCTTCGGCCGGAACGGCGGTTTTCATCCTCCAAGGGGTTACCGGCCGCCTCGAAGCGGAAGCGCTTATCGAACGTTTTCCCGACGAGGCTTGCCGCTTCCTGCCGTTTGCCGGAAGCGACATGAAAGCGCTGGTAACCGCCTGCGACGCTTCTATCGAAAAGCACCTGGCCCGGGCAGTGGTGTCGTTGCTCGACTACCCGGGATGTTTTTCGGCGCGGCTGGCAGCCACGGAACAGGCAGCCGGACCGGAACGACAAGCGGCCGGCTATCTCGGCATCGCCTGCGACGCGTGGCCGGTATACCGGTTGCAGGAAGAATTGCGGTGGCTCGATATGCAGGCCATCGAAGCGGCGTTCGACGACATGAAGCGCAACCCGGCATACGACCGGATGAAAAACGGAACGAAGCTGACCGAATTGAAGGCACTCGTTGTCGCCGGATTCGACGGCTTATATGCCGGCAGCCAGGAAGCCCGCAACGCCGCCCGGCGCGCGTTGCAACTGAAAAAGGAAATCCTGCTCGCCAACCCGGCGTTAGACATCGACAAGCTGATTGTAGGGCGTTACCGCATCGGAACAACCGCACGCCAGGTAAATCCCCGCGCGCTCGGTACGCAAAACAACAACTGGTCGAACCAGACCTCGGCCGCACGCAGGGGCTTCGACGCCGAGATTACCGAACTGTCGGAGTTGAGGGGCGAGCTCCGCACACGCGTTATTTACAAGCCCGGCAACGGTTCGTCGGTACCCGATTTGAAACTGCACTGGGACGCCGGCCGCATCCTGTTTTCGAAAGTAGACACCGACGGCCGCTGGCAGGTATTCGAAGTAGGCCTGGACGGCCGCGGCTTGAAAAAGGTGATTCGTTCGCCGGAAAAAGACCTGGAGTTTTTCGACGCCGCGTATCTGCCCTCGGGTAAAATCATCGCCGTGTCGAACATCGGATACAACGGCGTACCTTGCGTGAACGGCAACGACGAAGTGGGGAACTTAGTGCTGTACGACCCGGCAAACGGCTCTTTACGCCGGCTTACGTTCGACCAGGATGCCAACTGGTCGCCCGTGGTAATGGAAAACGGAAAGGTGATGTACACCCGCTGGGAATACACCGACCTGACGCATTACTTTTCCCGTTTCGTGATGCACATGAATCCCGACGGTACCGAACAGAAAGCGCTGTACGGCAGCGGCTCGTATTTTCCGAACAGCACGTTCGACGCGATACCGGTACCCGGACACGCCCCCCGGTTCGCGGGCATCGTCTCGGGACACCACGGAGTAGCCCGTTCCGGACGGCTGATGTTGTTCGACCCGGCCAAAGGACGTAAATCGGTAGAAGGCATCGTACAAGAGCTGCCTTTCCGGGAACGTACCATCGTGCCGGAAGTGAAAGACCGGCTGGTCGACGGCGTATGGCCGCAGTTTATCAAGCCTTATCCGCTCGACGACAAGTATTTCCTGGTAACCGCCAAGCTTGACCCGAACGGGTTATGGGGCATTTACCTGGCCGACGTGTTCGATAACCTGACCCGGGTGGCCGAATTCGAAAGCGAAGGGTTGATTTATTCGATTCCGGTGCGGAAAACACCGGTGCCGCCGGTAATACCCGACCGCATCGACCCCCACTCCAAACAGGCTACCGTGTTTATCCAGGATATTTACGAAGGCGAAGGACTGAGAGGCGTACCGCGCGGCACGGTAAAATCGTTCCGCGTGCTGGCTTACGAATATGCTTATAACAAAACGCCTTCCGACCACTGGGCGCAGGGCATCCAAAGCGGATGGGACATCAAACGGCTCCTGGGAACGGTACCGGTGGAAGCCGACGGATCGGCCCTATTCACCATTCCGGCCAATACGCCCGTTTCGCTACAACCCCTCGACTCGTGCGGAAGGGCGGTGCAATGGATGCGCAGTTGGCTTACGGGTATGCCGGGCGAAACCGTTTCGTGCGTAGGGTGCCACGAAGACCAGAACCGGATGCCGATTCCGAAACGGGTAATCGCTTCCGCCATCCGGCCGCATGCCCTTGCCGCGCCCGAAGGGGGCCGGCGGCCGTTTACGTTCGAGCTCGAAGTACAGCCTGTCCTCACCCGCGCCTGCGTAGCCTGTCACGACGGCTCGGGAAGCAAGCCCGACTTTACGGCCGGCCGCATCGATACGTTCTCCGGTTTCGGCAAGAGTTACCTGGCGCTCCATCCGTTCGTACACCGGCAAGGCCCCGAAGCCGAAATGGAAGTGCTCGACCCGTACGAGTACCACGTTTCGACCAGCCCGCTCGTGAAAATACTGCGTACCGGCCACCACGGCGTACAATTAACGGATAAGGAATGGCAAGCGCTATACAACTGGATCGATTTCAACGCTCCCTACCACAGCCGGTTCAAGGCGAACCGGTTCAAGGGCGTGGAGCAAATCGGACGCCGCACCGAACTGGCCGACAAATACGCCGGGGCCGGCGTAAACTGGCAAGAAGAAATCCGGCAATATGCCGCCTACCTGCACAGCCGGCCGGAGCCCGTTCCCGTAAAGCCCGCGCCCGTGAACCGGCGATATAAAACGGCGAAAGCGAAGGGATGGCCGTTCGACGCCGCAACCGCTGCCCGGAAACAGGAGGCCGAACCGGAACGGCGCAAACGCATCGAACTGGCGCCGGGCATCCGGGTGGAACTGGTGCGTATCCCGGCCGGCAAGTTCGTTATGGGGAGCAACTCCGGCTATCCCGATTGTGCGCCGGCCCACCGGCAGGAGGTAAAAAAAGCGTTCTGGATGGCTACGACCGAGATTACCAACGAGCAGTTCCGCGTATTCTTCCCCCGGCACGACAGCCGCTTCGTAAACCAGCTCTGGAAAGACCATGTACATCCGGGATACCCGGCGAACCTGCCGGAACAGCCGGTAATCCGGGTAAGCTGGGAAGAAGCGATGGCGTTCTGCCGGGCGTTGAGCGAAAAAACCGGACTGACCGTTACGCTTCCCACCGAGAAGCAATGGGAATGGGCTTGCCGGGCCGGAAGCGACAGCGATTGCTGGTACGGCCCGCTGGGCACCGACTTCGCTCCTTACGAAAACCTGGCTGACAGGCAACTGAACAAGATGGCCGTACGCGGGGTGAACCCGCAGCCGATGAACCCGGGCGACGCCTGGTATCCGTATTACACGTTCCAGCCGAAAGAGAACGGGGTAGACGACGGAAACATGCTTCCGGTACGAGGAGGCGGTTACCGCCCGAATCCGTGGGGGCTCTGCGACATGCAGGGAAACGTAGCCGAGTGGACGCGTTCGGGCTACCTCCCCTACCCGTACGACGGGCAAAAAGAGAACGCTGCGTTGGAGAAAGTAGTGCGGGGCGGCTCGTGGATCGACCATCCGAAACGGGCTACGGCCTATTACCGCAATGCCTATCTTCCCTGGCAGAAAGTATATAACGTAGGGTTCCGGATTATCATCGAAGACTGATGCCTGCCGCAACCGGGCTAACCCCCGCCGGGCCGCCGCATTCCGGCCCGGCGGGGGTTTTCCGTTTCCCCTTATCCCGGCAACGCCCTTCGCCGTTCGCCCTCCCCCGGGGCAGGCGCCGTACACAGCAAACGAAACCCGCTCCTGTACCTATGCAGAACATTCCCAGCCCGATTCTTCTGCAATTCAAATAATCTTTGTACTTTTGTCGGTCAATTTACGCAATCAAACTGAAAAACGATGAATATATCTTACAACTGGCTGAAGGAATACCTCGATTTTGATTTGCAGCCGGAAGAAGTATCGGCGGCGCTCACCTCCATCGGGCTCGAAACGGGCGGCATCGAAGAAGTGCAAGCCGTGAAAGGGGGCCTCGAAGGCTTGGTGATAGGGGAAGTGTTAACCTGTGAAGAACATCCCAATTCGGACCATTTACATATCACCACGGTGAACGTAGGCGGCGAAGCGCCCCTGCAAATCGTGTGCGGCGCGCCGAACGTGGCGGCCGGGCAGAAAGTGGTGGTGGCCGTGAACGGAACCAAGCTGTATAGCGGCGACGAAGTATTTACCATCAAGAAATCCAAAATCCGCGGCGTAGAGTCGAACGGCATGATTTGCGCCGAAGACGAAATCGGCATCGGCAACGACCACGCGGGCATCATCGTACTCCCGCCCGAGGCGGTGCCCGGCACTCCGGCGAAAACATACTACGACATCCAAAGCGATTACGTGCTCGAAGTGGACATTACGCCCAACCGGGTAGACGCCACCTCCCACTTCGGGGTAGCGCGCGACCTGGCGGCCTACCTCAAGCAAAACGGGAAGCCGGCCGAGCTGAGACGCCCGCCGGTAGACGCCTTCAGGATAGACGACCCCTCGGAAAGCATCCGGGTAACGGTGGAAAATCCGGAAGCCTGCCTGCGTTACTCGGCCATAACCATCAAGGGGGTAACCGTTAAGGAAAGCCCCGACTGGCTCAAGAGCAAGCTCACGGCCATCGGCTTGCGGCCCATCAACAACGTGGTAGACGTAACGAACTTTATCCTGCACGAGCTGGGGCAACCGTTGCACTCGTTCGATGCGGGGAAAATCAAGGGCAACCGCGTAATCGTACGCACCGTACCGGAAGGAACGAAATTCGTTACCCTCGACGGCGTGGAGCGCACGCTCACGGAGCGCGACCTGATGATATGCAACGCCGAAGAGCCGATGTGTATCGGCGGCGTATTCGGAGGGCTCGACTCGGGCGTAACCGAAAGTACCACCGACGTATTCCTCGAATCGGCCTGCTTCCATCCTACCTGGATACGGAAAACCGCCCGCCGCTTCGGGCTCAACACCGACGCCTCGTTCCGTTTCGAGCGCGGCCTCGACCCGAACCAGACGATTTACGTGCTGAAACGGGCCGCCCTGCTGATACAGGAGTTGGCCGGCGGTAAAATAACCGGCGAAATAGAAGATATTTACCCTTCGGTAGCGAAGCCGTACCGGGTGGAGCTTACCTACGATAAAATAAACTCCCTCATCGGGAAGGCGATACCGGCCGGAACGGTAAAGAGCATCCTGGAGAGCCTGGAGATGGAAATCGTTTCGGAAACGCCGGAGGGACTTACCGTAGACGTACCGGTATACCGCATCGACGTACAGCGCGATGTGGACGTAATCGAGGACATTTTGCGGATATACGGCTATAACAACGTTGAAATCAGCGAAAACGTGCAGTCGAACCTTTCGTACCAGACGGCTACCGACCGCAGCTACAAGTTGCAGAACCTCGTTTCCGACCAGTTGAGCGGATGCGGTTTTTACGAAATCATGAACAACTCGCTCACGCCCGCGGCGTATTACGAAGGGCTCACCCTCTACCCGGCCGCACACTGCGTGATGCTGAAAAACCCGTTGAGCGCCGATTTGAACGCCATGCGGCAAACGTTGTTGTTCGGCGGCCTGGAAAGCATCGCCTACAACCGGAACCGCAAGAACGGCGACCTGAAGATGTACGAGTTCGGCAACTGCTACGCGTTCGACGTCGACAAAAAGAAAGAAGGCGAACCGCTGGCCGCCTACAGCGAAGACTTCCGGCTGGGGCTTTGGGTATGCGGCAACAAGGTGGCGAACAGTTGGGCGCACCCCGACGAGAAATCGAGCGTATACGAGTTGAAAGCCTACGTGGAGAACGTGCTGGTACGGCTGGGCGTAAATTTACGGAAGGTCGTCTTCGGGCAGCTCTCGAACGAGTTGTACTCGGCCGGCTTATCCATCCATACGCAGTCGGGACGCTGCCTGGGAACGCTGGGCATCGTGAACCGGAAGCGCTGCAAGGCGTTCGACATCGACACGGAGG
>DBGBSM010000034.1:0-6204 GCA_048468815.1 Parabacteroides sp. | reverse complement strand
TTTGCCGCCGTCGGCGGCAAACGAATTTGCAAGCAAAAAGCCGGGTAACAACAGGCATGCCGGTTCTCCCGGATTACCTGTTGTTTTGCAGGTAATCCTCCAGCGTAAAGTCTTTCCGCTTCCGGGGCGTGTCGATGCCCTGTTGGTCCGTGCGGATAAACAACCTTTCTTTTTTTACTACCATCTTCATGAGGAAGCTCATCATCGCGTATAAGTTGTCCGACATCGGGGTGACGGCTACTTCGTGCCCGGCATTTTCTATTTTGTAAAAGTAGTAAGGCGAGCCGATACTGTCTAACTGCGCGGCAATCGTTGCCGAGCCCCATAACCCCGTATCGCCCAGTACCGCTTTTTCGAAGGGAACCGTTCGGTCGGCATCCCCGTGAAAAAGCATTACCGGGCAGGGCGCAACCGGAAACTCCGGTTTTCCTACGCTGGCAATCGCACCGGCAAAAGCGATGACACCGGCATACCGGAACGAAGCGGGTAACCGCCGAACCGCCTCCGAACGGTTACAAATTTCGTATTCCGATTGGAGCGCGGTGATGGCGCCTGCACTGGAGCCGCATGCGATGATGCTGTCGGCGTCGATGTTCCATTCCTCGCTGTGGGCGGCTACGTAACGCGTGGCGTCGAAAAAATCTTCCACGGCTGTGCGGATAGCCAGTTCCAATGCTGTTACAAACGCTTCCGGTCCGGTAGCTTGCCGCGGGTCGAATGCTTTCAGTGCGGTGCGGTAATCGGTCGAAACCACTACGTACCCGTTTCGGGCCAGGAAATGAAAGAAAGGCAAATAGCGGGATTCCGCGCGGTCGCCCCCTTTGAACCCGCCTCCGAATGCAAAGAGAATGACCGGTGTGGGGCGGTTGCCGGAAACATTCCGGGCTTCGTATTTATCGAGCGCCAGCGTATCGGTTCCCTTTACGGCAAAAACGAACGTTTGCTTCTGTATGCGGTTGCCGGCCGCTTTTACGCCGGTTGTGATACTGCAAATCCCTGTGAGCAGTATAAGGAAAAAAGTTCTTCTTTTCATTGTAATTCGGTTTATACTATCCGATAAACAAATAAAAGGCGTTTCCGGTAAAGAAAAAGGAGCGGAAAATAACGGGGGAACCGGCTTTTATTCCGGACAAGAAGCGATTTGTGTTTCGATATGGCGTATAACCGCCTCTTCTTCGTCGGGATGGAACCAGGCTATTTCTTCGTCGCGGCGGAACCAGGTCATTTGTTTACGCGCATAATTCCGCGAATCTTGTTTGATTTTTTCAATGGCGAAGTCGAGCGTCCATTCCCCATCGAAGTAACGGAATAATTCCTTATAGCCTACCGTATTCAGCGAGTTGAGGTGCCGGAAGGGATATACACGGCGTGCTTCTTCGACGAGTCCTTCTTCGAGCATGGCGTCGACCCGGCGGTTGATACGGTCGTAAAGCTCTTCCCGGTCGCGGGTAAGCCCGATTTTGATAATCCGGAAAGGACGGCTTTTCCGCCGGTTGGTGCGGAGCTCGGAGTACGGTTTACCCGTCATGAGGCATACTTCGAGCGCATGGATTACCCGCTTGGGATTTTTCAGGTCTACTTCGCCGTAATGAACGGGGTCGAGCAGTTTCAGTCGGGCCCGGATCGGGTCGAGCCCTTCGCGCTCGTACAATTCGGTGAGTTCCCGGCGTAGCTCGGGCGTAACGGTAGGCAAATCGTCTATTCCTTTGCATACGGCGTCGATGTACATCATCGAACCGCCCGACATAACCACTACTGGATGCGCTTGATGCAGTTTTTCCAGCAACGCGATTACCTCTTCTTCGAAGCGGCTGGCATTGTAATAATCTGTCAGCGCCAGCGTACCTACGAAGTAGTGTTTTATCCTTTCCTGCTGGGCGGCCGTAGGGGCAGCGGTGCCGATAACCAGTTCCTTGTATAATTGCCGGGAGTCGGCCGAAATTACGGGCGAATGAAAATGCCCGGCTACGCGCAGGCTCAATTCTGTTTTACCTACGCCGGTCGGGCCTAATAGAATAACTAACGCGTTCATCAAAAACGCTCGTCGTCGTAAGGATTACCCAGCGAGTCGTCGGCGAGGCCTTCGAAACCGGCTTGGTCGAGTTCGTCTATATCGTACGACTCGTCGCCGTAAAAGTTCTCGTCTATTTCCACGTTGGCGGTTTTGGCATCCAGTTCGTTAAAGTCGACGAATTGGGCGGGCGGGTCGCCGGCCGATTTGCTGCATACGGCTTTCTCCAGGTTCTTGCCCGGAATGATTTCACGGAGCTCCATAAAGAATCCCCGTTCCGTCAGGTAATCGAATACGTACAACAACCGTTGCCCTTCGTCTTCCAGCAGCGATTCGAGCGGGGTATCCTCCATAATATAATTGTCTACCTCCGAGCTCGTATCCATTTCGATCAGGGTGATTTCCGTTTTTTTGCTCCAATCGTCGTCGCATATGAAAAAGGAGCACATCTGGTCTTTTGTATAGCCCACGCAGTCGAGGATGACATTGTGCAAATCCAGGAAGGTAGCTTCCGAGTCGATTTTTATTTCCCTTTTGAAGTCGTCTGCTTCGTCCGACAGGAGTAGAAATCTATATACCATAGTTATTTTGTTTTTTGTCGTTTTACTTTCGATAGGAGAGGCGTTGCCGCCGGGCGGCAAAAGCCGGCCTGTCCGATTGCGCCGGGATGCCCTCTCTCGTATTTTAACCGAAGCGAAAACAGTTGCAGGCCGGAAACAGAAGCCGGCTTTACCCGATTCTGTCGACAAGCAGCTTGTTTCCACTCTTTGAAGCAAAAATAGTAAAAATATCCGTTGTACCTCTATCCCGGGCAGAAAAAAAGCTGCCGCATAAACATGCGGCAGCTTAAATTTTATAGGGAGCGGAAACGCGTCAATCCATCGAGCCTCTTACGATGCCTCTTTCCGAGCTCTTGATAAATTCCAGTATCAGGTCGCGCTCTTCGCTCGGCCGGTATTCGGTTTCGATGCAATGAATGGCGTCGCTGTTGTTCAGTCCGCGGGTATACAACGTACGGTAAATATCCTGTATCAGGAAAATCTGGTCGTTGGTAAATCCGCGCCGGCGCAATCCTACGATATTGATACCGGCATAGCAAATCGGCTCCCGTCCGATAAGCGTGTAAGGCGGAATGTCTTTGCCTACCCGCGAGCCGCCCTGAATCATCACGTGCTTGGAAATACGCGTAAACTGATGTACCAGAACGCCGCCGCTTACGATGGCGAAGTCGTCGATAAACACCTCGCCCGCTATCTGGCAGGCGTTGCCGATAATTACCTGGTCTTTCAGTTCGCAATCGTGTGCGATATGCGAGTAAGCCATCAGCAGGCAATTGTTCCCTACGATGGTTTTGCCTTTGGCTTTGGTTCCCCGGTTTACGGTAACGCATTCGCGTACGGTGGTGTTGTTGCCGATTTCCGCCGTCGTGATTTCGCCCGCAAACTTAAGGTCTTGCGGAATCCCCGAGATTACGGCGCCCGGAAAAATCCGGCAATTAGTTCCGATACGGGCGCCGTCGAGTATAACGGCGTGCGGGTAAATATGGCAGTTATCGCCGATTACGACGTCTTTTTCGATTACGGCGAACGGGTCTATCGTAACATTCTTGCCGATTCTCGCTTCCGGATGAACTACGGCTGAGGGATGTACACTCATCTTTTGGTTGAATTATTTATTTTTGATAATCTGTGCCATGAATTCGGCTTCGCAAACGACTTTTTCTCCTACGAAGGCCAGTCCTTTCATATAAGCACATCCCCGGCGGATTTCGGTAAGCAGTTCGAGCCGGAAAATCAGCGTATCGCCCGGAACTACCTTCTGCCGGAATTTCACATTGTCTATTTTGAGGAAATAGGTAGAATAGCGGTGCGGCTCTTCCACCGAATTAAGCACGAGCAGGCCGCCGGTTTGCGCCATCGCTTCTACCTGGAGTACGCCCGGCATAACCGGTTCTTCGGGGAAATGTCCCTGGAAGAACGGCTCGTTAACCGAAACGTTCTTGATTCCGACGATATGCGTGGCTCCTATTTCGATAATCTTATCCACCATCAGCATCGGATACCGGTGCGGCAACAGTTGCTTGATGCGGTTGATATCCATCAGCGGAGGAACGCCCGGGTCGTATACCGGCGCCTGTATTTCGTTCAGTTTGATGTCTTTCCGGATCATCCGCGCCAGCTGGTTGTTGATTTTATGTCCCGGACGGGTGGCGATGATACGGCCGCGTATAGGTTTGCCTATCAGGGCCAGGTCGCCGATGATATCCATCAGTTTGTGCCGGGCCGGTTCGTTTACGAATACCAGCGGTTTGTTATTGATATACCCTAAGTCGGCGGCGTTCTTGTGCGGACTTCCTATCATATCGGCCAGGCGGTCGAGGTCGGCCTGCGGCATCGGGCGGTCGTATATCACGATGGCGTTATCCAGGTCGCCCCCCTTTATGAGGTCGTTCTGCAGAAGCATTTCGATTTCGCGTACGAAAACGAAGGTACGCGAGGGTGCGATTTCCCGGGGAAACTCGCTTATGTCGTTCAACGTGGCGAACTGGTTCGACAGTACGGGCGAATCGAACGAAATCAATACGTTCACGCTGAATTTGTCGTCGGGAAGGATAATCAGCGACGAGCCGTTTTCCTCGTCTTTCACTTCGATTTTATGCTTCACGATATAGAAATCTTTCGGCGCGTTCTGGCTTACTATTCCCGCTTTTTCGATTTCCTCCACGTACGCCTTGGCGCTTCCGTCGAGAATCGGGAACTCGGGCGCGTTCACCTCTATGAGGCAGTTGTCGATGCCGAACGCATATAAAGCGGCCATCGCATGTTCCACCGTGCTTACCTGCACGCCGTTCTTCGAGATAATCGTTCCGCGCTGGGTGCCTACTACATTCTCGGCTACGGCGTCGATTACCGGCTGGCCTTCCAGGTCGATGCGTTTGATTTTGTATCCGTGGTTGTCGGGAGCCGGGTGAAAAGTCACCTCGATATCCAGCCCCGTATGCAACCCTTTTCCCTGTAACGTAAAGCTTTGTTTCAGCGTATTCTGTTTCTCCATACGACGTTATCTGTTTTACTGTTGGTTATTTAATTCTTTTTTCAGTTGTTCCACTTCCCGCTGCAACTGCCCCAGCGTACGGTATACTTCCGGCAGCCGGTTGAAAATCGCGCTCGAACGCATGAAACCCCGGGCATTGATGGCCGGCGCTCCCAATACGGTTTCGCCGTCTGCGATGTCGCTGATAACGCCGGCCTGGGCGCCTAAGTTCACATGGTCGCCTATCTTGAGGTGGCCGGCCAGCCCCACTTGTCCGCCGAACATGCAGTGTTTTCCCACTTTTACCGAACCGGCGATTCCTACCTGCGCAGCCATCACCGTGTTTTCGCCGATTTCCACGTTATGGGCTATCTGGATCAGGTTGTCGAGTTTAACCCCGCGGTGTATAACCGTGGAGTCCATAACGGCCCGGTCTATCGTGGTATTGGCTCCGACTTCCACGTCGTCTTCGATAATTACGTTTCCGAGTTGCGGAATTTTTTTATAGCTGTCGCCCTCGGGTGCGAATCCGAAGCCGTCGGCGCCGATTACCGAACCTGCATGGAGGGTGCAATTGTTGCCGATAATGCAATCGTGGTACACGGTAACATGCGGATAAATCACGCTGTTGTCGCCGATGGTTACCTGGTCGCCGATGTAGGCGTACGGATAAATTTTACAACCTTTTCCGATGGTTACCTGTTCCCCGATATAAGCGAAATTGCCGATGTAAACCTCGTCGTGCACGCGAGCCGAAGCGGCGATAAATGCCGTAGACGCGACACCCGATTTCTGCGCTTTGGATTGCTCGGCCATATTCAGCAACATAGCCAGCGACGCATACGCGTTCTGTACTTTGATTAACGTGGCCGGAACCGGCTGGGTAGGGGTGAAATCGTTGTTTACCAATACGATGGTAGCTTCTGTGTTGTAAATATAGTGTTCGTATTTCGGATTGGCCAGAAATGTCAGTGTTCCGGGTTTCCCTTCTTCGATTTTTGAAAAATTACAAACTTTCGCGTCCGGATTTCCTTCGATGGTTCCGTTTAGAAAGGTTGCGATCTGCTGAGCTGAAAACTCCATTCCTTCGTTGTTTTTAGGATTAAAAAACTTAGCTAACGCCCGTTAAAAAACGGAGCGAAAGTTGCAAAGTTGAAAAT
>DBGBSM010000033.1:0-2415 GCA_048468815.1 Parabacteroides sp. | reverse complement strand
AGTTTACGCTTTCATGCGTATTCGTACACTAATTTGTAAAAAGCGCTTCCGGAAGCCGCCCGGAAAGGCAGCCGAGAATCGAAATAAATTTTATAACAATTGCCGGCTCCTGCTTGTTGTATAATTTGTAGCATTCACAGTACAGGATGAAGACGTTATTGGATTATATACGTATATTGCTTCTCAGCGTAGGCGGCATGTTGGTTTCGTGTACCGTTTTAATCGTTATGTCGGAACAATCGAACGGCCTGATCGCCGGGAAACAAAGCTGGATTT
Organism: Parabacteroides sp.; assembly: GCA_048468815.1. Taxonomy (GTDB): domain Bacteria; phylum Bacteroidota; class Bacteroidia; order Bacteroidales; family Tannerellaceae; genus Parabacteroides_B. The sequence continues at coordinate 2,139 of DBGBSM010000033.1, read as the reverse complement.
ATTTCTCCCTGATCTGGTTTACGTTAAGCGTACTTTTCGTGCTCATTACCCTGAAAGGCCGGTTCCGGTTCTCGTTTTCGCTTCCCGACGCCCTGGTATGCGCCAGTATCGCGTTCCTGGTTATCACGTATCCGTGGAAGCTCAATCCCGCTCCCGACAAACTCAATATCGCCGTTCTGTTAACCGCCCTCTGGTTTTTGCTACGCATTACGCTGGCCACCTATCCTTTTTTGTTTTCCTTTTTCCTCTTTATCTATATCTTTACCGGAGGCGCCGAAGCCATTTGGGGTATGGCGCAGCTCTTTCCGGCCCTCGACGGCGGTTATGCCGTAGAAAAAATAGTAGGCTCGTTTTACACAGAGGAAGCCTTTAGCGGTTACCTGGCGCTCATTCTGCCGCTTTGCCTCAGCACGGCGTGCTATTACCGCAATTGCCGGAAGCTCCAGTGGTGGCGGGCGTCTACCCTGCTGTATTACACCGCTACCGTAAACAGCATCCTGATTCTGGCCGCCCTGTTCGTTTGCGCCAACCGGCTGGCCTGGATGGCGGCCGTGGTTTCGGGCTGCTGGGTACTCTGGATGCGGCTGGGACTAAGCAGGAAAATAAAAGAAAAGTGGCACCTGTCGCATACCGCCTTTACGGTGCTCGCCTCGGTGGGGATACTGTTGTTGCTGGCGGTAGGCGGAACCATCGGGCTGGTAAACAACAATGCCGTAGAAGAAAAAATGCCGGTGTGGAAAGCATCCACCGCCCTCGCTTCGGAAAAACCGGTTACCGGCATAGGCATGGGCGGATTTCCGAACGCCCTGTCGCGCGCCGGTTTACAGGATAAGACAGGCGCGAACGACCTACCGGCCTTACCCGCCGGTACGGCTTTCCACAAACCGCTGTACGTATCGAACGAATACCTGCAAATTCTTACCGAGCACGGAATTATCGGGTTGGTGCTATACCTGGCATTACTGGTTTCCGCCTTTTATATCGGGTTGAAGAACAAACAATGGGGCGCCGCCGGAGGCCTGATTTCCTTATCCGTTTTCTCGCTGGCTTCCTATCCGTTGCAGATTCCTTCTTTCCTGATTACCCTCACGTTTTTTCTTACCATTTGCCAGGTACCGTACCAAGCCATTGTTCCGCCGAGGTTATTCTATACTTACAACCCCGAACCCGTCCGGAACGACCCGGAAAAGAAGAAAAGCATCTTCGTCAATGCGCTCGTTATCGTTTTTGCCCTGTTGTTTACCGGAGGCACGTACGCCCTTTTCCTGTTAGGCAAGAATCCGTCGCCCGAAACGGGAAAAAACGCCTTCGGCTATGTTTTCCCTCCGAGTACGGAAGCGGGCCTGTATCCCCGCTTCGGGCATTATCCCGAATTCTTTTGCGAGTACGCCCAGCAGCTGAGCCACGACCATTGTTACCCGTGTTCGACCGAGCTGCTTGAAAAAACGCTCCGGTTCTGCCGCCACCCGGCCCTTTACGAGCTGTTGGCCGTGAACTTACAGGCTACAGGCAAGTACCGGGAAGCGGAACAATACCTGCTCCGTTCGGTGCAGAGCCACCCGGAGCGCATTCGCGGCTACTACCTGCTGGCCAAGCTGTACGGCAGTCCGCAGTATTACTATCCGGATAAGATGCGCCGGATGGCTACCGCCGTTTTACTGAACAACCGCGGATTCCATACGGTGCTCGACCGCCGGGTGGAAGAAGAAATGCGCGACCTGCTCGAAAACGAACCGGCGGGCCCGGAAGAGGGAGAATCCGTCCGTTATCCTTTCCCCGGCGGCCGCTAAAACCGCGAGGCGAAGTGAAAGCGGAACAGCGAAAATGTCTTTCCCTTTTCACAAAAAAATCATCGAATGTGATGAAATCAAAAAATATTTAGCTTAATTTGTATCTTTATATGAATGAATCATCCTTTTCTTAAATGTGATTGTATATGAAGGACACTCTCGAAACGAACTTGCCGGAAGAAAACGGTAACGTAGAAGAAACAAAAGCGCCGGAAACGACGCCGGAAGCCGTAACAGAAGAAACGCCGGCGGCGACCGAAGCACCCGGCGAAGAAACCCGGGAAGCCGGTGAAGAGCCGGACAACGCCGCTCCGGTAACGGCCGAAAGCAAATTATCGAAAGACGAGAT
>DBGBSM010000032.1:0-1823 GCA_048468815.1 Parabacteroides sp. | reverse complement strand
AACAAGTTTGGCTACTGCCTCTCTTAACCGGGAGTTTGGGTCAAGCCAAAAAATGAAGACCGCCGGTAGGCGCCGTCGGCAGACGCCCCGCGGCGAGCGAAAAAGAAATTTTTGTCATGTACCAAAATATAAATCTTTAACTTCAAACAAGGAGAGGCAACATGGAAACAGACGCTTAAAATAAAACTTTCTTTTCCTGTTCGATAGTCCGTCTTTCGGGAACAGGAGCCGGAAAAGCCCGGTTCACCGGCACATTCCTTTCATCCCGCAAGGCTTCTCCGTTCCTTGTATGCTCCTTTTTCGTTCCGGTCGTTCCGGCCGTATTAGTTTTCGTATCCCGGGTTGTTTTCCAAATCCGGGTCGTTATTCAACGTATTCACGTCGATGGGCCACAACAGCATGTACGCCTCCGAGACATCCAGCACGGCGCCCGGGTCGTCGTAATTGGCCGTAGCCGAGAAAGCCAGCGGTTTGCCTGCCGCATCGTGCAGGCGCACCAGGTCGAACCAGCGTTTCCCTTCCCATACGAATTCCTTATCCCGCTCTTGCAGGATGGCCAGTTCGTTTTCCTCGTACGTGCCGTTCGTGTAACCGTGTACGGCTTCGTCGTAAGCCGCTCCGTAGGCGCGCCGCCGCACTTCGTTGATGTAGTAGGCCGGGTCGCCGTTCTCCGCGTTTTCGATTTCGGCCATCATCAGTAATGCGTCGGCATACCGGTACACCACATAATCGTCGCAATACGAGCGGTTGCCGTTCTCGTTGATAATGCCCATAAATTTGCGTAGTACCACGGCTACCGGTTCGCCGTCGGCATCGTAGCAATCGAGGAAAGTGGCCCGTTTGCGCGTGTCGGCATCATCCATCGAGGCAAATAGTCCCCATTTATACTCGTGCCGCAATAAGCCGGAACCTTTTACTTGGAGCGTATCGCCCATCGGCATCCCGTTTTTGCCGTAAAACTGCATTTTGAACAGGTTCTCGTCATAAACGAAATAATTCATCCAGTTCGTTTCTTCGCCGTCGGCGAAACGGATGGCCAGAATAATCTCGTCGTTCCCCTTATTCTCGGCGCTGAATACGCTTTTGAAATCGGGGAGCAAGGTAAACGCATTCAATAATGGTTGCAGCGCTTTGCGGGCGGTAGCCAGGTCGGTGGGTGCCGGTTGCTGGTCGCCGGTGGTAACCTTGGCCGACCACAAGTACACTTCGGCTTTCAGCATGGCCGTGGCCGCACCCGACCACATGCCTTTCTGCATTTTGATTTCCGTGTTGCCTGCGAAACAAGTTTCCGAGCGTTCGATGTCTTTCTTGATGAAGTCGAGCGTTTCTTTGGCCGTGCTGCGCGCGGTATACAGGTTCCGGGCGTCGGTAACCCCTTCCAGTACCGAAGGTTTATCTACCAGGGGCAAGCCGCCGAAGGTGCGGTACAACAGGAAGTAGTACATCGCCCGCAGGCCGTATGCCTGGCCGAGATAGTACTTCCTTTTCGCCTCGTCGAGGAACTCGCACTCGTTTTCCACCTTGGAAATAAAGATATTGGTATTCAATATCTGGCCATATAAGCCGTTCCAATTCTCCACGCCGGTTTGATGCTTCGAAAAAGTGTTCGTTTTGATAGGCGAGCTATTATCCAGGCTGGTGCCGATAAACGACGTACCGGCTTTCAACGTGCCGCCGCGGCATTCGCCTAACAGGTAAAACGAAGTGTAGGCCGCCCGCAAGTCGTTATGCAGTCCCAGGGCATAGCCTTCTACCTGCGACTCGTTCTGCCAGAACGTTTCGCTGCCGTTCCAGTCTTCCGGGTATAAATCCAGCGAGTTACA
>DBGBSM010000031.1:0-10266 GCA_048468815.1 Parabacteroides sp. | reverse complement strand
GAATTAACACAATTAAAAATAACCGTATTAACTAATTAGCAGTACAAAGATATGAATAAAAAATTCTTATCGCGGGTTTTCCATGACAAACCCCGAAGGTGTAAACACTTTTTTAGAACCATGAAGCTAACCACCCTGTTTTTGTCCACCTTGATTTGCTGCCTGTACGCGGAAAATACGTATTCTCAAAATGTACGGGTTACCGTACGGCAGGAGAACGCCGTACTCCGGGAGGTATTGAATGTCCTCGAGAAACAGACCGATTACCTGTTCGTATACGATAAATATGTAGATGTGACCCGGAAAATATCCGTCAATGCAACGAATCGCCCGTTAAACGAGGTGCTTCGGGAACTCTTTGCGGGAACGGATGTGAAATATGCCGTAGACGGAACGTATATCGTTTTGTCGGCCGTAAAAAGTAAACCTTCGGTGCCGGTTCCGCAACCGGATCGCAGAATTACCGGTGTTGTAAAAGATGTGAACGGAGAGCCTGTAATCGGGGCGAATATAATCGAAAAAGGAACGAGCAACGGCATCATAACGGATATCGACGGACGTTTCAGCTTGGATTTGCCCGGCAATTCGGTACTTGTTATATCGTATATAGGCTATGTCACCCGGGAAGTAAAGCTCGGGAATCCGGACTTTTACGAGATCGTGTTGAAGGAAGACAGCAAAAGTTTGGACGAGGTTGTCGTGGTGGGGTACGGAAAACAAAAAAAGGCCACCCTGGTGGGAGCGGTATCCGCGGTAACTCACGATGAAATCATCTCCACTAAAAACGAGAATGTCCTCAATATGTTATCCGGTATGTTGCCGGGTGTGCGTATTACGCAGAACAGCGCCCAGCCGGGTTCGTACGATACCGACATCGACATTCGCGGGTTGGGAACTCCTCTGGTAGTAATCGACGGAGTGCCGCGTAACCTGGCCGATTTCTCGCGTATAAGCCCGGAAGAAATAGAGAGCGTTTCGGTATTGAAAGATGCTTCCGCCGCTATTTACGGGCTGCGTTCGGCCAACGGCGTAATCCTCGTTACCACGAAAACCGGTACGGATACGGGAGGAGTGGAAATTTCCTACTCGTGTAACTACGGGTTCCAGCAATTCCTGAATGTACCTGAAACGGTAGGGGCGTCGGATTATATGAGGTTGAAGAACGAACAACAATGGACGAATATGTCGACCAATTATTTTAACAAGCAGCCGGCTTACTGGTCGGAAGAGGCGATGCTGCCTTACCTGGAAGGAAAACCTTCGTATGATTGGATGGATGCGCTTTTTAAAAAAACTACTTCGCAATACGAGCATAACCTGAGCCTGAACGGGGGAACCGACAAAATCAACTATTACTTCAACCTGAGCTATGTGAAGCAAGACGGCTCGTTGAAAAGCGATGCGTTGGGGTACGACCGCTGGAATATCCGAGCCAACGTAAATGCGAAAATAACCGGGCGGCTGAGCGCCAAGTTGCAAATCGGGGCGTATATGGACGAAAAGAACTCTCCCAACAATTCGTTCAATATGTACAAGTTCGCCTGGATTATGCGCCCGACCGTTCCTTTTTACGCCAACGATAATCCGGAGTACTTCAATAACGATCCGTTTATGCCCGAATCGATAAACATCCTGGCGGAAACGGACCCGGACGTGAGCGGCTATGTGCGTAATAAATCGAAAGTGTTTTTGGGTACGTTGGGGTTAACGTATAAGATTCCGGGAATCGAAGGGCTCACGGCGAACGCGAACTACACGTACGACGCGCATTTTTACGACGATAAAACGGTAAAGCAGTCATTTAAAATATATCAATACGACCGTGCCGCCGATGTGTATAACGAATCGGTCCGATATAGTCCTTCTACGGTTACTCAGGCATATGTTTCCAACGAAAGCACCCAACTGCAATTGTCGTTGAATTATGCAAACACGTTTAACAAGGCGCATCATGTGAATGCTTTCCTGGCGTTCGAGGAAAATTATACGGAGAACGACGGTTTTTCGGCTCAACGCGAGCTGATGATTAAATCCGAATATTTGTTCGCCGGAGAAGAAAAAAATCAGAAAGGCATCGGCGGCGAGGTATACGACAGGCTGAACCAGTCGTTGATAGGGAAATTCAATTACGATTATAAGGGGAAATACTTAGCGGAATTCAGTTTCCGTTACGACGGGTCGTCCCGGTTCCCGGAAAAGAACCGGTGGGGATTCTTCCCGTCCGGATTTTTAGGATGGCGTTTAAGCGAAGAGCCTTTCGTAAAAGACCGTATCCACAACCTTTCCAACCTGAAATTGCGCGCCTCGTACGGCGTGCTGGGCGATGATAGTTCCGCCGGCACTTATCCGCCTACCGTGGTAGGGTATAGCGTGAATAATTCGCTGGGGTGGTTTTTCGATAAAGATTTGATTATGGGCGTGAGCCCTACGGCCATACCCAACGAAAATTTAACGTGGTACACTTCGCATATGTCGAACCTCGGTCTCGATTTCGATTGGAACAACGGATTGGTCAGCGGCTCGGTGGATTTGTTCAGGCGTGACCGTGACGGGTTGCTGGCTACCAGTTTAGCCGTAGTTCCCGGTACGGTCGGGGCTTCCCTTCCGTTGCAAAACCTGGAGGGCGACCGTACGCAAGGATGGGAAATCGTTATCGGGCATAAAAACAAATGGAAGGATTTCGTTTATTCGGTGAGCGGACAATTCTCGGCGACGAAAAGCCGGTGGGGAACCCGTATCGAAAACCCGGCTAAGAATTCGTACGACTACTGGCGGAATCGCACGAACAACCGTAACAAAGACATTTGGTGGGGATACACGGCGTCAGGCCAGTATCAGAACCATCAGCAGATACGCGACAGCCGGACGCCTACCTCGTTGCTGACGATGCCCGGCGACTGGTATTATCAGGACTGGAACGAAGACGGGCAAATCGACGACAAGGATATGCATCCTATCGCGACGCAGAATATGCCTGTGCTGAATTTCGGCCTTACCATCGATTTGATGTATAAAGGGTTCGATGCCACCCTGAATTTTCAGGGAGCGGCGAAAGTGTATTCCGAATACGGAGAAGCGTTGGTCGAGCCTTTGTCGTTCGACGGCGGAGCGTTGGAACGTTTTTTAGACCGATGGCACCCGAAAGACATCGGGTCGGATTGGTTTAGCCCGGCAACGGAATGGATTCCCGGATATTATCCCGTAACCGGGCACAATACGGGGCTGGGAACCGCCTCCGTCCAGAATGCTTCTTATCTGCGCCTGAAAACGTTGGAGGTAGGCTACACGCTGCCTCGACCTATTGTATCGAAGGTAGGAATCAAAAACCTGCGTGTGTATGTAAGCGCCTATAACCTGTTTACTATTACCGGATTGAAAGATATGGACCCGGAACGGCCGGGAACCGATACTTCCATCGTGGCCTATTACAGTTATCCGAATAATAAAACGTATAATGTAGGGGCGATTGTTAAATTCTGAATTTTAAAGCCATGAAAATAAGAACCATAGTATTGTTAGCAATCTTGGGTATAGCCAGTTCGTCTTGTCACGACCTGGATTTGGAACCCAAAGGCATTTTGAGCGAAACCGAGTTGTTCGGCAACGAATCCGGCGTGGAAAAGTACCTGGCCGGGTTATACAACCACCTGCCGATCGAAGATTTCAATTATTACTATAACAAGTTCCAGAAAGGATACGGCAATCCCTGGGAAGGCGGGAAGTGGAATTTAGCCAATATGTGCGGCGAGCTTTTCAGTTACTGGGGTGAGGTGAAGGAAGACGGCTTCGGCTATTGGCCCTATTATAAGATACGGGATGTCAATGTGTTTATAGCGAATTTTCCCCGGTATGCAGATAACTTTACGAAAGAGAAAGCGGACGAAATCATGGGGGAAGCTCATTTTTTGCGGGCATTCTTTTATTGGGGATTGGTAAAACGCTACGGGGGAGTTCCCATTATTACGGAAGTACAAGACCCGACTGCCGATATCGAAACGTTGAAAGTTCCGCGGGATTCCGAAGATGCGGTATGGCAGTTTATTCACGACGAGTTACAGTTGGCCATCGACATGCTTCCGGCGAATAAGGAAAAAAAACGGGCGAATAAGTATGTGGCGGCCGCTTTGATGTCGAGAGCCATGTTGTATGCCGGGCGTATAGCCAAGTATTCGCACTATTTAAACCTGGGAACGAATCAGGAGGCGGCGCAAAAAGGACTGGTGGGGATTGCTCCGGAAAGGGCCGCATACTATTTTACGGAATCGTATCAGGCCGGGAAATTAATCGATAACTCAGGCCAGTACTTTTTGTACAGGAAGTACGACGACCTGGCCTATAACTTCGCGATGTTATTCCAAGACCCGGACTCGCCGGAAGATATTTTCGTAAAACAATACGACCGCAACTCGCCGGAATGGATGGACTTGTCGCACAGCTACGATGCGGTGATGGTTCCGATAGATTTCTCCAGCTTTTTGGGCTTGGGCGGATGCCCCCACATCCATATGATGAAATATTACGATTTTCCGGCTATCGTAGATACCGACGGAAAACCTGTCCGCTTCGACGATAAAGCCGATATTAAAAACGGGATGGAGCCGCGGCTACGGGGTACCATGTATTTTACCGGCGATCCGCTGCGGGGAAAAGTAATGGATATTCACCGGGGATTATATAAACAGTATACGTGGACGGCTGCGGAAGCGGAATACGGCAGCGAAGTAGCCGCTCCGAACCTGGACGGTAACCGTATTTTGTCGGATGCGCCGGGAAATACCTATCACTGGAACGGTAAAGATTACGAAATCGCCGGGAAACACGGTATTATCCAGTATCGTTGGGAGTCGTACTCGATGACCGGGGCGGTTGTACGGAAATATGTAGATGAATCCAAGCCCGTCAGCGAATGCGTGGTAGGCGGAAGCAGTTCGCCGTACAAAGTATTCCGCCTGGGCGAAATTTATTTGAATATCGCCGAAGCGGCTTACGAATTGGGAACGCCGGAAAAGCAGGCGGAGGCCGCCGGCTATATTGCGAAGTTGCGCGACAGGGCCGGAGCTTCTCCCCATAAAATGGTTGCCAATCCGGCCGATCTGAGCAGTAAATACGGTTTTCCGCTCGATGCTAACTTGCAGTATATCCGCGACGAGCGTTACCGGGAACTCGCATTCGAAAATCATTATTGGTGGGATTTGCGTTCCTGGGGCGTCGTCGACCAGGAATTGCATAACTTCTTTCCGCGTTATTTGTCGGCTTATTATATTCTGGATGAAGGAAAATGGATTTACCTGGAGGAAGATAACGGGCTGGCAAAGTACTACACCGTATCTAAAAGGGGTTTTTACGAACCTATACCTGCCGGCGAAATCGCTAAGAACGACTTATTGATACAAAATCCGCTGTGGTAATTACATCACTGCTAAAAGAAAGGACATATGAAAACGAACAGAATCAAACAATCGATATTTTATTTATTGTGGATAGCCGGATTATCTTCCTGTGTCGGCATAGACAACTTCGACGAACCGGATGCGCGGATAGAAGGCCGGATTATCGATGTGTACACCGGAGCGAATTACTTATCGTCGCAAGGCGGCTTCGGTATCCGGGTATGGGAACGAAGCTGGGAATTCCAGAACGATAACAACTACGAGTCGCTGGCCGTTAAACAAGACGGGTCGTATAAAAACACCAAAATGTTCGCCGGAACGTACGATATGCTGTGTTACGGCGGCGCATTCTGGCCGTGCGATACGGTAAGAGGCGTGCAAATCGACGCCAAAGGCGTGGTACAGGATTTCGAAGTGACCCCGTATTTGCAAGTACAGGATTTTACGTGCGCTTTGCAAGCGGGCGGCTCTACCGGCACGCAACTCGTTCTTTCCTGCCGGTTGCATGCTCCGCGCACCGAAGGGTTGCCCGGATTATATGAGTTAAAATCGTTTATCAATACTACGCCCTGGTGCGGAAACACCTATACGATAGGCATTAACGACTATATCAATTCGAGAATCGAATTTAACAGGAGTTGGCGGGAAGAAATGGTTCGATCCGGTTTGCCCGAAAGCTCGGCTACCAGTACCGTATATACCTTGCCTCCCTTAGCCGTTAAATCGGGCTATACGTATTGGGTGCGGGTAGGCGTTGCCGTCGACGATGCCAATCGTAATTATAATTATTCTGAAATCGTACAAATCGAAATCCCATGAAAACAAGATACAAAAAACGGATAATCGCCTTGACCGGATTGTTCGCCGCGGTTTTTTCCGCTTATCCGGCAACGGAAAAAATCGAAATAAAATCGCCTCGCTTATGCATGAAGCTGGAAGTCGACACGGCGTACGGGGCTTATCTCGCTTCGTTGAATACGCCTGCTGCTCCCGAAGCCTTTCGGTTAGCCGGCGAACAATCGCTGTTCGAGATTAAACTGCGTGAACGCAAAGGCAACGGGTCCGTTCTTCATTCTATCGGCTCGCGTACAGGTTGGCAACGGGTGGAGGTACGGAAACACCGGGGGCTTTACCAGCTTGTGTTTTCCGGATATAAAGAAATCCCCGGAGCGCAAAAGCTGTCGGTAAGCATTTGCCTGGCTCCTCCGGTAAACGGAAAGCCGGTTTGGTACGAATCGGCCGCCATCCGCGTTTCGTGGGCAGCTTGCGTGATTCCCGAAAACCTCTCGCTGGAAAACGCTACTTTGCTGCCCTTGTCGTTCCGGAACCTTTCTTCCCGGACAAAAGCGTTTTATCCGTATTCGTCGGGAATCGTGTGCACTCCGAAAGGCGAACGGTCGGATGTAAAAATAAGGTATCCGGCCGGATTCGGAGCTTCCATGCCTTGGTTCGCCCTGTGGGATGCCGACCGCAACGGATTATACATAGGAGCTCACGACCGGGATGCCACTACGAAGGATCTTCGTTTTGCATCCGATTCGACAGGCGGCCTGAGCTTTTGTTTCAGTTATCCCGCTACAAGCGCCGGGCAGTCGCGGCCCGCATTCGCTCCTTGTGAAATCGTGCTGTCCGGATTTACCGGCGATTGGTTCGATGCGGCCATGTTGTATAAAGAATGGGTGAAAAAGGAGGCTTCCTGGTATCCGCGCGCACAAATGGGTCCTGACGGAAGGAAAGATACGCCCGGATGGATGAAAGAGTTGTGTGTTTGGGCTATGGGTTCCGATAACCGGGTGGAGCAATTCCGTGAAGCGCTCGGCGTACCGGTAGGGTTTCATTGGTATCGTTGGCATGAAATTCCGTTCGATAACGATTATCCGCATTATTTTCCCCCTATGCCCGGATTTGCCGGCAGAGTGAAGGAGCTCCAGGAAAAAGGCATTTACGTGATGCCGTACATAAACGGCCGGTTGTGGGACAGCCGTGACCGGGGAACGGCCGATTCGCTTTTTACGAAAGAAGCGTTGCCCGACGTAACGAAAAAAGCGGACGGAACGCCTATCCTCGAATCGTACGGCAGCCTGGAAAACGACGGAACGGACGTGAAGTTCGGGGTAATGTGCCCGGCAACGGACGGCTGGAAAAATAAACTGAAGGAGATTGTGTTGCGCTTGACGAGCCCGGCGGGAACGGTACCCGGAACCGACAGTTACGGGGTAAAAGGGGTGTATATAGACCAGATTGCGGCGGCACCTCCGGTAGCGTGCTTCGACCCACGTCATCCACATCCGGCGGGCGGCGGCGATTGGTGGACGCCGGGCTACCGGCATATACTGAGCGACCTCCGGAAAAGCAAGCCGGAGGGTACTATTCTTACAACGGAAAGCAATGCCGACGGATATGCCGACGGTTTCGACGGCTTTTTGGTTTGGCAATTCCAGCACAATAACCAGGTGCCTGCTTTTGCTGCTGTTTATGGCGGCGTTATTCAACTTTTCGGCCGGAATTATACCGGCGACAGCTCCACGCTGGCCAGTAAAATGAAATTGGCCCAATCGTTCGTTTTCGGCGAGCAGTTGGGTTGGATCGATACGGCTGTGCTGCAGGATAAGGAGTTGCTGGCTTTTATGAAAAAGCTGGTCGCCCTCCGGTACGGGTTCAGAGCGTATTTTTATAAAGGAGAAATGGGGCGGAGCCCTTTGCTCACGGGCAACAACCCAGTCTTTAAAGTGCAGTGGCCCTTTACGGGGGTGATGTACGATGTGGAGAATGCGGCTGTTCAGTGCGGAGCGTGGAGAATCCCCGGTGAGCATAAAACGCTGTTGATGTTTGCCAACTACAGCGACCGGCAGGTGCGGCTCGATGTCGCCTATCCGCTGCGCGATTGGGGAATCGTTTCCGGCAAGTATACGATTTGCCGGCATAATCCCGACGGGTCTGCCGTTCCGTGGAGTTCATTGCCCGAAAGTATGTTATTCGGTCCCGGCGAGGCATTCGTTATCGAATTGCAGGCTGAATAAGTTTCGTTCCGCAGCCCCGGAAAAGCGCGCGAAATAAAAAGAGGCGCTTTCCCGGGGCTGTCGGTTATAATTTTTAAGTCTTCCGTAAGCCGGGACTGCAAGCAACCCGGTATCTTTTTTGTCTGTCCGTACCGGCCGGCTTACAGGCTTTATCTGTTTTCACTCCCCAGCCTTTCGTAAAAAAATTTTACGGACTTGTTGAAATTCGTACCTTTGTTCCCTCGGAAACCGGACGCAGCCGGAAACGGAAAGCGGGCGCAGCCTGTTTTGTTATCAATCAAACCGATTCGAAGTGGAAGATTTTTTACAACAACTCAACGAGAGCCAGCGGGCGGCGGTAACGTATACCGACGGCCCGGCGTTGGTAGTAGCCGGCGCCGGCTCGGGCAAAACCCGGGTGCTTACCTATAAAATAGCGTACCTGCTGTTGCAGGGCATACCTCCGTACGCCATCCTGGCGCTTACCTTCACCAACAAGGCCGCCCGCGAGATGAAAGAGCGGATAGCCCGTATCGTAGGCGAAGATACGGCGCGCCGGTTGTGGATGGGTACGTTTCACTCGCTGTTTGCGCGCATCCTGCGTTCCGAAGCGCAGCGGTTGGGGTATCCCTCGTCGTTTACCATTTACGATACCGCCGATTCGAAGAGCCTGCTCAAGTCGATTATGAAGGAGATGCAGCTCGACGACAAGCTGTACCGGCCCGGCATGGTGCAAAGCCGTATCTCGAATGCCAAAAACGCCCTGGTGACGGCCGACATGTATGCCGCCGACCGGGAGTTGCGCGAGGCCGACGAGAACGCCCGCGTCCCGTTGCTGTACGAGATATACCGCCGCTACCAGAGCCGGTGTTTGCAGGCGGGCGCGATGGATTTCGACGATTTGCTGTTGCAAACCAATATCCTTTTCCGCGACCATCCGGACGTACTGGAAAAGTACCGCAGCCATTTTCAATACATACTGGTCGACGAGTACCAGGATACCAATTTCGCCCAGCACCTCATCGTGCAGCGTCTCAGCGAGCAGCACGGGCATATCTGCGTGGTGGGCGACGATGCGCAGAGCATTTATTCGTTCCGGGGAGCGAACATCGACAACATCCTGAAGTTCAAAAACAATTACCAGGGGTGCCGTATTTTCAAGCTGGAACAGAATTACCGCTCCACCCAGAACATCGTAAACGCAGCCAACAGCCTCATCGACAAAAACACCGAGCAAATCAACAAAACGGTTTATTCGGAGAACGACGAAGGCGAAAAGATACGCCTTACCCCGGCCTATTCCGATTATGAGGAAGGATACGTGGTAGCGGCCGCTATCAGCGAGCTGCGGATGAACCGGCACTACGATTACAACGATTTCGCCATCCTGTACCGTACCAACGCCCAGTCGCGTATCCTGGAAGAAGCGTTGCGCAAGCGGAATATCCCGTACCGTATTTACGGCGGCCTGTCGTTTTACCAGCGGAAAGAGATTAAAGACGTGATCGCCTATTTCCGGGTAATCGTGAATCCGCACGACGAAGAGGCGTTGAAGCGGATTATCAATTATCCGAGCCGGGGTATCGGCGATACCACCGTATCGAAAATCACGGCGGTGGCCGCGGAAAAAGGCATCAGCCTGTGGACGGCCTTGTCGTTTCCGGAAGAAAGCGGCTTGCAGGTAAACGCCGGAACCTTGAAAAAGCTGGAAGCCTTTAAAGAACTGATTAACGGATTTATAGAGCGCAACAAGCACTTGCCCGCCTCGGAAATGGCCGCTATCGTAGTGAAAGAGAGCGGTATCGTAACCAATTTGTTTCAAGACCGCTCGGTAGAGGGCATCAGCAAGCAGGAAAACTTGCAGGAATTGATAAAGG